>JBIQML010000597.1:0-3227 GCA_044463405.1 Nakamurella lactea
CGCGTTCGGCTCCAAGGGCCTGATCTTCCCGCTGATCGTGCCCGCCATCGGCATCCTGACGGCCATCATCGGCGTGTACGTCACCAGGTCCAGGGCCGGCGAGAGCGGCCTGGCCACCATCAACCGCTCGTTCTACATCTCCGCGGCGATCTCGGCGGTGCTGTGCGCGGTCGCGTCGTTCGTCTACCTGCCCACCAGCTTCGCGGGGCTGGGCGAGGCGTTCGCGGGCGAGTCCGGCAACCCGGCGGTCATCGCCTTCGTCGCCGTGATCATCGGCATCGTGCTGGCCACCCTGATCCTGTGGCTGACCGGCTATTTCACCGACACCCACAACAAGCCGACCAGGGAGGTGGCGGACACCTCGCGCACCGGTGCGGCCACCGTGATCCTGTCCGGCTTCTCGCTGGGCCTGGAGTCGGCGGTCTACACCGCCCTGGTGATCGCCGCCGCGGTGTTCGGCGCGTTCCTACTGGCCGGCGGCTCGATCCTGGTGGCGCTGTTCGCCGTCGCCCTGGCCGGTTGCGGGCTGCTGACCACGGTCGGCGTGATCGTGGCCATGGACACCTTCGGCCCGGTCTCGGACAACGCCCAGGGCGTCGCGGAGATGTCCGGCGAGGTGTCGGACAGCGGCGCGCAGATCCTGACCGACCTGGACGCGGTGGGCAACACCACCAAGGCCATCACCAAGGGCATCGCCATCGCCACCGCCGTGCTGGCGGCCACCGCGCTGTTCGGCTCCTACTCCGACTCGATCAAGAAGGCGCTGGAGTCCGCCGGCGAGACGGTCCAGGGCTTCTTCGTGGCGAACGTCGCGCAACCCGACACCCTGGTCGGCGTGATCCTGGGCGCCTGCGCGGTGTTCCTGTTCTCCGGGCTGGCCGTCAACGCGGTCTCCCGGGCGGCCGGCGCCGTGGTGTTCGAGGTGCGCCGCCAGTTCCGTGAGATCCCCGGGATCATGGAGGGCACCGGCAAGCCGGAGTACGGCCGCGTGGTGGACATCGTCACCCGCGATTCGCTGCGGGAACTGGCTACGCCCGGACTGCTGGCGGTGTTCGCGCCGATGGCGGTCGGGTTCGGCCTCGGCATCGGCCCGCTGGCCGGATTCCTGGCCGGCGCCATCGCCACCGGCGTGCTGATGGCCATCCTGCTGGCGAACTCCGGCGGTGCCTGGGACAACGCCAAGAAGATCGTGGAGGACGGCCTGCACGGCGGCAAGGGCTCCGACGCGCACGAGGCCACCATCATCGGTGACACGGTCGGCGACCCGTTCAAGGACACCGCCGGCCCGGCCATCAACCCGCTGATCAAGGTGATGAACCTGGTCAGCGTGCTGATCGCGCCCGCCGTCGTGGTGCTGCGCGAGGTGTCGGACGCGCCGGTGTGGATCTCGGTGCTGATCGGCATCGTGGCGTTCCTGATCATCGTGGCGGCCGTCGTGGTGTCCAAGCGCCGGGCCTCGCAGCTGCACCAGGACACGCCCGCCGCTGCCGCAGCCTGAGGTCGGCGAGCGCCACCGGGAATTTCTTCATTCCGGGGATCCCGTCTGCGATCCGTGCCATCATCGAAGGCGGCGGTCCGGCGGGCGTGCCGGCGCGACAGGGCGTTCGACCCTGAAGCGCAGCACGCCCGTTCGGCCGCCGGACCATGAACCACTCACCTGTCGGGGGAAGACGATGATGAAGGCTCGTGCCTTACTCACGGCCATTGCGGTGGCCTCTGCACTGTCGCTGGCGGCATGCGGCAGTTCCGGCGGCGGTAGCGCCGCCTCCAGTGGAAGCGCCGCCTCCAGTGGAAGCGCCGCCTCCAGTGGTAGCGCCGCTTCCAGCGGTAGCGCCGCGTCGAGCGACAGCGCGCCCAGCGGCAGCGCGCCCAGCGGCAGTTCAGCCTCCGGTAGCGCCTCCAGCGGAAGCGCTGCGTCCAGCGGGTCGGAGACCTCCAGCGGCCCGACCACCACGATCGGCGGCGAAGGCCTGGACGCGCAGTCGGCCAACTGGTTCAACACCGCCTGCAGCGGGATGTCGCCGCTGACGGATCTGAAGTCGACGATGACATCGCTCGACCCCAGCAAGCCGAAGGCCGCACAGCAGGCCATGGCGACGATGTACGGCAAGATGGGCGACGCCTTCACCAACACCGCCTCGAAGCTGTCGTCCACCCCGCCGCCGACCTTCGACAAGGGCTCGGAGTTGGCCAGCAAGTTCATCCAGGCGATGAGCAAGGCCGGGCCGGCCCTGAAGGACGCCGCCGGCAAGATCTCATCCGCCGACGTCACCGACGGCGCATCCCTGCAGCAGGCCATGCAGCAGGCGTCCGGCGCCCTGAGCCAGTCCATGGACGGGCTGGATCTGATGGGCGGCTACGAGCTGGATCAGAAGACGCAGGACGCCATCGAGAAGCTGCCCGAGTGCAAGGCGCTGTCGGACGCCTTCGGCGGCAGCTGAGGGACATCCGCCACCTCTGGCCACGCACCGGCCCGCCGCTATCGATCGATCGGCGGGCCGGTTAGCGTGGTCACCCATGACTGCAGGCTCGCCCGGCGCGGGCTCCCGGCCCCGATCCTCGGGCCACATCGGCCAGCTGTCGCTGTTCTCCGCCGACCTGGCCGAACCGCGCCCTGAGGACCTCGGCGGGCTGCTCGCCGCACACGGCCAGGTGGCCCGCGGCCGGGACGGGGCCCGGCTGTCGATCCTGCTGTCCCACCGCTGGCGCGCCGACGCCCTGCTGCGCGAGTGCCGGGTGCGCGACATCCCGGCCGAGGTGGTCGCCGTGGGCGAGGGCGGCGCGGTCCGGGCACGGCGCGAGGCGGCGGATGCTGCTCGTGCACCCTTCGGCGAACGGCCGGACGCGCCGCTGCTGCTGCGCACCGCCCCCACATCCGAACTGGCCACCCTGGCCGATGCCTGGACCCGCGGCGCCGTCAAGGCCGTGCCGCAGGGGCTGACGCTCGGCGCGGGGTTGCTGCGCTGCTGGACGCTGGCCGCGGGCCGGCCCGCCGAACCCGGCACCGGCTACCTGCTGGGCGTGGACCCGCATGCCGAGCAGACCCACGAGCCGCTGGCCGCAGCCTGCTCGCGGGCCGGCGTGGCCGGCTCGATCCTCGGCGTCCGGGCGGGAGGCCCCGCCATCCGGGTGGTCGGGCACCGGCGCCTGATGCGCCTGGTCGAGCTCCTTGGCACGCCGCCGCCGGACGCCCCGGCCGGCTCCTTCCCGACGCCCGGCCGCTAGCA
>JBIQML010000598.1:0-3227 GCA_044463405.1 Nakamurella lactea
GCGGCGGCGCCCGGTTCCGCCGAACCTGCCCAGACCGCAGAATCCGCGGAGCCGGCAGGGGCTGAGGCCACACCGGACGAGGGCGGTGACGGCGGCCCTGGCCCGGCCGACCCGGACGGCCAGGGCACCGACGGCTGACTCCTCGCGCGCTCGCCGCCGCATGGATCAACATCGACGACATGCACGAAGTTCGCCCCAGCAGTCACTCCCGTCACAGAATCGCCACGTTCGTGCCTGCGGCTACCGAACCACACCATCCGCGCGGCGAGGTATCAGAACCGTGCACGCAGTGCTCCTGTTGGACAGCCGGGTGTAGCGGGACACTCCGGTACCGACGAGATCCCCGACGCCGGATCCCGCCGCCGGCCCTCCGGAGGACAGCGTGACCGCTGCGGCCCCCACCGGTCGACCCACCGTCACCCCCGACGACCTCCGCCACCTGGACGTCAGGGTGCTGGACCCGCAGACTGCAGTCCGCGGACCGGACGCCCGCGTCCCGCAGGCCACCGCGTACCTGGGCGACCGGGTGCTGATCAGCGCGCGAGACCTCGAGACGGCCGAACACGTGCTGCGGACGGTCGAGGGCATCGCGGGGGACCTCGGCAGCCGCCGGATCGGGCCGCACCCGCTGCGCGAGGGGGACGACGAGCAGCACAACCGGCGGGTCCGAGGCCGACGTCGGCTGGCTGACTCCAGGCATCCGGTGGTGTTCGACGTGCCGATCGGCAGGCGCGCCATCGCGGTCGACGCGCCCGTCGATCCCTGGGAACTGGTGCAACGGGCCAGGGCGAGCGGCGATGCACTGGTGGCCGGCGGTGTCGGTCTGGACCACGTGCTGACCAGCTCCCCGGCGATCTCGGGGAATCCGTTCGTGCGGGGCCTGCCGTTCGTGCGGGGACTGCCCTTCGTGCGGGGACTGCCGTTCGTGCGGGGTCTGGCCGACGGCGTGGACACCTACCTGGCGGCCGGTTCCGGTGGCCGCACACCGGTGACGGTCGTGATGCCGGCCCCGGCGTTCGGGCCCGACGCCTGCCGCCCCCGGGTGGTGGTGATGGACACCGGCGTCGGCCAGCACCCCTGGTTCCCGGCCGGGTCGGTGGAGCGGTCGGCCACCACCTCGGACGGCACGATCATCGGGATGGACGTCTCCGATCCCGACGTCATCGCCTCGGATCCCGAGGCGGCGGGTGCGCAGCCCGACCGGATGACCGGGGAGGTCGCCTCGGACGCCGGTCACGGGACGTTCATCGTCGGCCTGCTGCGTCAGGAGTGCCCGTCGGCGGTGGTGACGGCGCTCCGCGTGATGAATGCCGACGGCGTGGTGCCCGAGCACGTGCTGACCGACGCGCTGGCGGCGCTGCTGGTCAAGCAGGGCGAAGACCCCGGGTGGGCCGATGCCCTGGTGCTGTCGCTGGGTTACTACAGCGAGACCGATGAGGACGCCGTCTACACCAGCGGCCTGTCGTTGCTGCTGTCCGGCCTGGCCGCCCGCGGGGTGGCGGTGTTCTGCGCGGCCGGGAACGACTCGACCGATCGGCCCAGCTATCCGGCGGCGCTGGCGGTTGCGCCGGGATTTGCCGCTCCCACGATGATCCCGCCGTGCAGCGTGGCGGCCCTCAACCCGGATGGCAGCACGGCACTGTTCTCCAACGATGGCGACTGGGTGACGGCGCGGGCGGCCGGCGCGAACGTGGTCAGCACGGCGCCGGTGTGCATGACGGGGGCATGGCCGCCGGCGGTGGCCATGCCGTCGGACTCGGCGCCGGTGCGTGCCACCATCGGGCCGTCCTGGTACGCGGGCGGCTTTGCGGTATGGAGCGGTACGTCGTTCGCCGCACCCGTGGTGGCCGGGCGATACCTGGCAAGCCTGGTCAATTCGGGCTGCCCGGCCGACAATGGGTCCCGTCGGGGTCTGCTGTCGTCGCTGCTGGCCGCGCCGAGCGACGACCCGACCGCCGGGAGGGCACCGTGAGTGAGGCCGTAGTGAGACCGGACCGTCGCTACGCAGTAGCAGGTCCGGCGAACGGAGCGCCGAACGAACAGTCGGGCGCGGGTGAGGCCGTTGCGAGCCATGATCGCTCGGAACGCGTCGCGCGCTCCGACGTGCCGCGGCCACGGACCGCCGAACAGGCCACCCAACCCCGTGCCACGGTGGGCGACCTGGTGGACAGCGCCGCCGAGGCGTTCATCCAGTACCGCCAGGGCGTGCCAGGTGCCATCGACCGGCTGGTCCGCCTGGTGACCCCGTTGCTCTGGCACACCGCCCGGCACTGCGGGCTGTCGGCGGCGGAGGCCGAGGACGCCGTGCAGCACGCGTTCCTCACCCTGGTGCGTCGCGCGGACAGCATCGCCGACCCGCGTGCGGTGGTGCGCTGGCTGACCGTGACGCTGCGCCGGCAGGCATGGCGGGACAAGGCCGGCAGCGGCGCCGCCACCGGAACCGAACCCACCGACGACGACCTGCCGCTGGCCCCCTCCGCGGAGTCGCTGGCGATGCTGTCCGAGGACCGCCGTCGACTGTGGGATCACGTGCAGACCCTGCCGCCGCGGTGCCGCCGGCTGATTGCCGTCATCGCCTTCTCGCCCCGACCCGACTATGCCCAACTGGCCGCCGACCTGGGCATGCCGGTCGGCTCGATCGGCCCCACCCGGGGCCGATGCCTGGCCAAACTGCGTGCCCGACTGCAGCAGGAGGAGTCCGCATGAATGACGCCGCCGAGGGGCGCCCGATGGACCGGCGCGACCTGGAACTGCTCACCGACATCCTCGACCTGCACGAGGAACTCGACCCCACGCCGCCGATGCTGGCCGACCTGGTGCTGTTCGCCCTGCAGGACGAGGGACACGGCACCGACCTGGACGCCGAGTTCGCCCGCCTGCTGGAAGAGGAACTGACCGTCCCGGTCGGTGCCCGCACCGTGGAACAAGCCCGGCGCGTCACGTTCTCCAGCGATCACCTGACGGTGATGATCACCGTCGGACCCCGGGGCGACGGCACCGTGCGGCTGGACGGCTGGGCCGCCCCGGGGGGCGGCCTGCGCGCCGAACTGCGCACCGACGCGGGCCTGCTGACCACCACGTGCGACACCGCCGGCCGGTTCGTCTTCCCCGAGGTCCCCTCCGGTCTGGCCCAGCTCACCCTGCTGCCGACGGCCGACTCCGACCCTGAGGTGTGTGTCCCGGTGGTCACGCCCGCGGTGAACCTGTGATGCTAGGGGAGTGACGGG
>JBIQML010000599.1:0-3212 GCA_044463405.1 Nakamurella lactea
ACCCCGAACCCGCTGATTAAGAGTCAGCTGCTCTGCCAATTGAGCTAATGGCGCGAAAGCCCCGGTTGGTCCCCCGGAGCCGAGTCCACTGTACAGCCTGCCCGCGGCTGGCGAAAACCGGCAGGTCACGGGCCCGCCCGGTGCTATCCTGGCCGGCATGACATCCCAGCGCACGTCCTGGTGGCGGGTCGCCTGACGGCGTTCCGCGATGTCACCGACTGCGGCCGCCGACCGGCGGCCGGGTCGTTCTCCGGGGATGCTCTTCGCTGATCCCGACCTGTGGTCCTGCCGGCGGCCGCCCGCCCACAAGGAGCACGGCATGACCAGCATCACCGTCCCCACCACCGACCTCCGCACCGTGCAGCGCACCGGCCCGGAGCAAGATCACAACACCCTCTCCGCGTCCGACCGGGTCGCGCAGGCACGCTCGGACGCGCTGGAGGCGGACCTGCGCGCCCATCCGCACCGGCACCGACTGCTCACCGGGGACCGGCCCACCGGTCCGCTGCATCTGGGCCACTACATCGGCACCCTGGCCAACCGGGTCCGGCTGCAGAACATGGGCGTGCCAACGTTTGTCGTCATCGCCGACTACCAGGTGATCACCGACAGGGACGCCACCGGTCCGCTGCGCCGGCGCGTCCGCGGGCTGGTCGCCGAGTACCTGGCGGCCGGGCTGGACCCCGACCGGACGGTGATCTTCCCGCACTCGGCGGTGCCCGCCCTCAACCAGCTGCTGGTGCCGTTCCTGTCGCTGGTCAGCGCCGCCGAGCTGGAACGCAACCCCACGGTCAAGGCGGAGGCGGCCGCCTCCGGTCGCCCGGTCAGCGGCCTGCTGCTGACCTATCCCGCCCACCAGGCGGCCGACATCCTGTGCTGCCGCGGCACTGTCGTCCCGGTCGGGCGGGACCAACTGCCGCACCTGGAGCTCGCCCGGCTGATCGCCAGGCGCTTCAACGAGCGGTACGGGCCGGTGTTCACCGAGCCGGCGGCGCTGCTGTCGTCGGCGCCGACGGTGCTGGGCACCGACGGGACCAAGATGAGCAAATCCCGCGGGAACGCGATCCCGCTGGCCGCCACCGAGGACCAGACCGCCGCGGCCATCCGGGCGGCCCGCACAGACGGCGAGCGACACATCACGTTCGAACCGAGTCGCCGGCCGGAGGTCGCCAACCTGCTGACCATCGCCTCGGCGCTCACCGGCCGGCCGGCCGTCGAGATCGCCGAGGGGATCGGTGACGGGGGAGCGGCCCGGCTCAAGGACGTCGTCACCGCCGCGATCAACGAGACGCTGCGGCCGCTGCGCGCGCGCCGGCGCGAACTGGTCGCCGATCCGGGCTACCTGGACTCGGTGCTGCTCGACGGCATCGCCACCATGACGGGTATCGCGACCGACACCCTGCAGGCGGTGCGCGGAGCGATGGGTATGCGATACCTGCGCTGACACGATGCCCGCTCGACGCGCGGTCGGGTTGTGTTGCGGTGCTATCGCTTCGGCATGTTCCGCTCGATAAGGGACACCGCCTCGGAGGGCACCAGTTCGATGGGGACAACATGCAGCACGGCGGCGTCCCGGCGACGCAGGACGATCGAGTGCGGCCCCACCCAGAGCCGCTTGAAGGCCGCGTACCGGACCTCGGAAGTGCCGATCGGACCGCTGATCGTCATGGTCTGCGGGCCGAACGTGCTGGTGTGCACCGAGCCGGCCCGGAAGGCGGCGCGCATGGTGCGGCGCGTCCTGGAGAAGACCAGCAGCACGAGCACGGTGAGCAGCAGCACCCCGACGACCAGTGCCACCACGATCTGTTGCGCAGCGGCGCCGAACAGCGTCAGGGCGACCAGCGCGAGCGCCCAGGTGATCAGCGTTCTGGGCTGGCCGAACTGCACACGCATCAGGTCGGCCGTCATGCGGGAACCGGTGCCGGCGTCGGCCACGAACCGGTGCTGCGGGCCCACGGGCGGCGGGATCGGGCCGATGGATCCGGTCGGCGATCCGGCGGTCGAGGATCCTTCCACGGCCCCAGTATGGAACGCGCCCCGCCCGCAGGATGGCATATCGGGCGAGTGTGGATAACTCAGCCCTGGACCGCCTTGGCGATGGTCACCGACCGGGTGATCCATTCCCGCTCGTCCGGGCCCGGCACCGGGGAGTCCTGTAGCGCCCACAGCACGTTGACCAGTTCCCGCACGATCACCCAGTCCCGCACCCGGTCCGGGTCCAGGCCGGCGGCCTCCGTCACCAGGAACATCCGTTCCCGCACCGCCTCTCGCACCTTGCCGGTGCCGACCGCCTCCTCCCAGCGGTTCCACAGCAGCGGCGCCACCTCGAAGCACGGGTCACCGGACAGCGGCTTCGGATCGATCGCCAGCCACGGTTGCCGCTCGGCCGCCAGCACGTTGAAGTAGTGCAGGTCGCCGTGCAGCAGGAGCCCGTCGGTGCCGGGATCGGTGCTGAAGTCGCCGGCCAGACCGGAAGCCTGGCTCACCAGTCGACGCGGCGCCCCGGCATCCGCGGGCAAGGCCGCCAACTGCTCGGACCACCGCAGGCATTCGGCGGACAGCCGGGTCAATTGCGGCGTGGCGGGCCGGTGCAGCCGCGGGTACAGCCCGGCCACCACCCGGCACGCGGTGCGCACGTCGACGGTGGTCAGATCATCCGGGCCGGCGCGCTCCAGGAGCAGCACTCCGCGCGCCGGATCCGCGCGGAGCAGCCGGATGGCGCCGTCTCCGCCCCACAGCCGCAGCGCCAGGTGCTCGTGCTCGGCCTCGGGATGCGGCCATCCGAGTTTCAGCGCGGCGTGCTCGCCGTCCGGGGTGCGCACCCCGAGCACCAGGGCGCATTCCCCGACGCCCCGATAACCATCCGGCTGCAGGCCCCAGTCGTCCAGCACCGAGTCGACCAGCGCCGGCAACCGGCGGCGCCACTCGTGCCAGGACGGCGGCCGTCCGGCGGAGCGCCAGAGCCCGTCGGTGACGAGCATCCCGGGGTCGGCCGCGTTCCGGCCGGGCTGGGTGCTCACCGGGCCATGCTGTCATGCCCGGGTGCACGAAGGCCGGGGTTGCGGAACCCCGGCCTCCGCGGTGACGGGTGGACGCCCCGCCCGTCAGCGTCGGGCTCGGCCGCGGATCGCGCCGGCGATGGCGGTCACGACGAACAGCACGATCCCGATGATGGCCAGCCAGATCAGGCCCTTGACCACGAAGCCGACCAC
>JBIQML010000600.1:0-3197 GCA_044463405.1 Nakamurella lactea
GCGCACCGCCTCGCGGGCCTCCGGGGTGGCGGCCAGCTCGCCCCGGAACGCCTCGATGGCCCCATCCAGGTCGGCGACCGTCGCGGGGACCTGCCGCGCCCCGAGCCGTAGGGCCACCTCCCCGGCCTGGCTGACGTACCGGTCGGCCTCCGCAGGGGTCAGCCGGCCGCGCCCGAACCGCTGGTAGGCGGTCAGGAAGCTGTCGATCTCGGCGAGGTGAACCCACTCCAGCAGGTGTGGATCGTCCGCCCGATAGGGCGTGCCGTCGGCGGTGCGACCCCGCACCTGGCGGTGGATCGCCCGCACCCGAGCGACCGCGCGCTCGGCATCGTCGGCGGTGCCGAACGTCGTCACCGCCACGAACCGGCTGGTACTCGCCACCCTGCCCCACAGCTCCGTGCGGTAGCTGGAGTGCTGCGCCACCGCCGTCATGGCCGCCGGATGCAGCGACTGCAGCATCAGGGCGCGCAGCCCGCCCAGGTACATCGCGGCGTCGCCGTGCACCCGTGCGATCGGCGAATCCGCGTCGAACCATCGCGGGCCGGGGGTGTCGAAGATCTGTCGATGCGCCCGCTCGCCGTCCGGTCCGGCCACCAGGCCGAGGACGGCGGCGCCCACCCGGGACCGGATCTGCTGCAGCACCACCACGCACCCAGTGTGCCGCACCGCGCCCGGCACGCCGGGGTCGGTCAGGACGGGTTGGGGCCCAGGAGGTCGAGATACGGCTCGAAGCACCGCTGCTCGTCTCGGGGGCGTATCCCACCGGATCCGGTACAGCACGATCCCGCGGTCCGGTGGCCTGTGTTCCGGTGACCTCGCCAGCACCCCGTCCGGCAGCCTTCCCACAGCCGCCGATAGCGAGGAACATGATCGCCATGACCGACACGCGCCAAGACCTGATCGAACGGGTCAGGGCGGCACTGCCCTCCGAACGCGCGCTGCGCGAGGTCTCGATGTTCGGCGGCCTGTCGTTCCTGGTGGACGACAGCATCGTCGTGGCCGCCCGGAGCGATGGCGATCTCCTCGTCCGCATCGACCCGGCGCGGCGGGAGGAGCTCCTCGACATCCCCGGCGCCAGGCCCGCCGTCATGGGAGACGATCGCCCGATGGGGCCACGGTGGATCACCGTCTCTCCCGACGGACTGACCGACGACGCGCGCCTTGACTTCTGGATCACCATCGGCCTGGAGCATCGAGGGACGAGGGCCCGGCGGCGCTGAAGCACCGCCCACCGACGCAGAACGGCGCCGAGGCGAACCTCGACGCCGACCGTGATGCGCTGCACCGGGACTCGAACCCTTACTGAACTCGGAAACTCACGCTGAACGACGAAACAACGACGAACAGAGAAAGAAACCTTGCTACTACCACATACCTATGGATGGTGCAACGCCATCAGCGTAGCGCCGAAACCGGCGGTGGGCAATACTTTTCGGGAAGCCGAACGGGAGCGGTCCGCACACCGGTGATCCCGCCGCCGTCGCGTCAGCTGTCCGGGGGGCCCGGCTTGTTGCCGCGGAATCTGACGAAGGTCGCGAGCGGCCCCGACAGGTCGATCGGGGTGTTGGCGCCGATCACCAGATTGTCCTCGACCGCCCACATCCGCGTCAGCGTCGATTGTCCGGACCCTCGCGCCATGAACATCCGCAACGTGATGCCGCCCGGAAAGCCCTCGACCACGTTGTCCCGGATCACCATGGCCCGACCGAGGAACCCGTAGATGCGGATGCCGTCGCTGGCGATCACGTCACCCTCGCAGAGGTTGGTGAGGCTCACGTCGTTCTCGGCCAGCCGGAGCCGGTCCGCGTTGCCGACGAAGATCGCGTGCCTGGCGCGCGCCCCCGCCGGTGGGACCAGCACGGCAATCCTGTTCCCGCGGATGGAGACTCGGCCGGCCATATCCGCGGGACCGCTGCGGGGCTGCCCGCGGTGGCTCGCGCCGACGTGCACGCCCTGGATCGCCGCGGAGATGTCGTTGCCGACGACCTGGATGTCCCCGACGGATCGCCCGGCCACCACGATCGCCTGGGACATGACGGCCGTGCGCCGGCCGATCACACGGTCGGCGATGAAGGACGCGATGGGCGCCGCCTCCGCGGGCGCATGGCCGGCGAACACGCCCCGCAGCAGCTTGTCCAGCCTCTTCTGGAACTGCTTCATGGTGCCGTAGGACGGGGCGATGGCCTGCGACCAGGCGGCTTTCACGGCCGGCGGCGTGTTGAACGCCATCGCCTGCTTGCCGATCGTCACCGCGACCTGCTGCGCCGTGGCCTTGGCCGGGGTGAGGCCACCGATCAGCAACCGACGGGCCTGGTTGCGTTCCAGCGCGGTGGCCGTGGTGATCTCGTCGCCGATGAGCTGCGGGGGCAGTGGCACGACGTCGAACCGGCAGTCCTCGATAGACGTGTGCGTGCAGTCCACGACGACGACGCCCATCTGCAGGTTGCCGACCGCGAAGCTCGAGGAGCGCACCCGCAGTGCGCCGCCGGTGCAGCGCAGGCAGGATGCCCGGCGCGCGGCGGCGACCGCCCCCACCGTGACCCGGCAGTCCCGGACCAGGACCTCGCCGCATCCGTCGAACGTCAGCGCACCGTCGAGCGGACGCTCGGCCGCCGTCACCGAAAGCGACGCCACCTCCACCCCCGCGCAGGACGAGAACGCCAGGATCGGACCGGTGCCGAGGCCGGCCAGCACGCTGCTGGGACCTAACCCCTGCAGCGTCAGGTGCCCCTTGCCGGACACCGCGACGGTCTGGTCCGTCGGGTATTCCCCTGCCGGGAAGCAGATTCGGGCGTCCGCCCCGGCGGCGACCGCATCGAACACCGACTCCCAGCCCGCCCCTGGGACGGCGGTGACGGTGCAGCATCCGTCACCCCCGGTCTGGCACAGCCTGTCGATGGCGTCCTGCACGGTGGCCACCCCCGCGCCGAACGCGCACGGCGTCGGGTCGACCGAGACGTCGGCGGCCGTGATGGCCGTCAGCGATGGGAACGATGCCCGGCACTCGCGCAGGTTGGCGGGCGCCGTGAGGAACGCGGCGCCGTCGGCGTCCACCAGGGCCAGGCCGACCGTCCGGTGCACGATCCCGTGCGGCGGCTGCTTGATGGCGATGCCGGAATCGTCCCGCGGCCAGTCGATCACGCCCCCGCCGGCGCTGTTCGAGGTCCTGGCACGGAACATCCAGTAGTCGCCGGTGC
>JBIQML010000601.1:0-3196 GCA_044463405.1 Nakamurella lactea
TCTTCGACAGCGTCTCGGTCGCCACCACGTTCAAGGAGACGCTGGCCGAGCTCGACCCGGTGCACGCCCGGGCGCTGGCGTCGCTGATCGGCAGGCTGCTGGCGGGCTCGCTGCTGATCCGGTACGCGCCGACGGCGGTCGCCGACCTGTACTGCGCGACCCGGCTGGGGAGCAGCGGGGACCGGGTGTTCGGCGACCTGCCCGGTGGCTTCGCCGTCCGGGACATCGTCACCGCCGTGACTCCCGTCACCGCCTGATCCGCCCCGGGGTTCGCTGGACCGGCCCCGGCCCCGGCCTGCGCTCAGTCCAGGTCGACCGGCGTGATGCCGAACGGGGCCAGCCCCGCCGCGCCGGAGTCGGCGGCCGTGAGCACGCACACCCCGTCGGAGCAGATCGCGATCGAGTGCTCGGTGTGCGCCGCCCGCGCCCCGTCCTTGGTCACCACCGTCCAGCCGTCGTCCAGCTCCACCGACGCCGGCTTGCCCAGGGTGAGCATCGGCTCGATCGCCAGCGCCATGCCGGGCACCAGCCGCTCCCCCTTGCCGCGCCGGCCGGTGTTGGGCACGAACGGGGACATGTGCATGGCGGTGCCGATGCCGTGCCCGCCGTACCCGGCCACCAGCCCGTAGCGCCGCCCGTCGTCGGCCCCGGAGCGCTTGGCGGACGACTCCACCGCCCACGACACGTCGCCCAGCCGTCCCCCGGCCCTGGCCGCCGCGATGCCGGCCCACATCGCGTTCGAGGTGGCCGCGATCAGGTCGACCTCCTCCATCGACGGCGCCTCGCCGACGTGCAGGGAGATCGCCGAGTCAGCGTGCCAGCCGTCCAGGATGCAGCCGGCGTCGATGGACAGCAGGTCGCCCTCGGCGAGCACCCGGGTCGGTGACGGGATGCCGTGCACCACCTCGTCGTTCACCGAGGCGCAGATCGTCGCGGGGAACGCGCCGGTGCCGTCCGGGGCGCCGCCGTAGTGCAGGAAGTTGCTGGTGGCCCCCGCGTCGGCGATCACCGAGGCGACCACCGCGTCGATGTCCGCGGTCGTCGCGCCGGGCCGCACCGCGTCCCGGGCCGCCGCGATCGCCGAGGCCAGCACCCGCCCGGCGGCACGCATCGCCTGCAACTCGCCGCGGGTGTGCAGCTCGATCGCGCCCCGGTTCGGCACGCCTCAGGCCCCCTGGATCTCGCTGACCCCCACCGCGGCCAGCACCCGCGCGTGCACCTCGTCGACCGAGCCGTCGCCGTCGACCTGGACCACCTTGTCGCCGTACCACTCGATCAGCGGCTGGGTCTCCGAGTGGTAGATCTCCAGCCGGGTCCGGATCGCCTCCGGGGTGTCGTCGTCGCGGCCGCGGGCCAGCATCCGCTCGGTGAGCACCTCGTCCGGCGCCGTCAGCACCACCACGACGTCCACCGGGGTGTTCCGCTGCTCCAGCAGGTCCGCCAGCCACTGGGCCTGGCCGATGTTGCGCGGGAAGCCGTCCAGCAGGAACCCGCCCTCCGCGTCCGGCCGGGCGAGCCGGTCGGCGACCATCCGCTGCGTCACGTCGTCGGGAACCAGCTCACCGGCGTCCAGGTACCGCTGGGCCTGCACGCCCAGATCGGTGCCGGCGCCGATGTTGGCGCGGAAGAGATCCCCGGTGGACACGTGCGGGATCGACAGCTCCTCGCACAGCCGCGTCGCCTGGGTTCCCTTGCCGGCCCCCTGGGGCCCGATGATCAGCAGTCGCATGGTGGATACGGCGCCTTCCTCTTGAGTTCCCTCTGCCCTCGCCCGTGCCTGCCCGTGCTTGCCTGTGCCCGCCGCGCTCCCGGCCCGCGCGTCCGTACCGGGCGAGCCCGGCCGCTCAGGCGAGCAGCGCACCGGACGCTACCGCAGGAACCCTTCGTAGTGGCGCTGCATCAGCTGCGTCTCGATCTGCTTGATGGTATCCAGACCGACGGCGACCAGGATCAGCACAGCCGTACCACCGAACGGGAAGTTCTGGTTGTTGCCGGGCCCGGTGACCGACAGGAAGAAGTTCGGCAGGATCGCCACGATGCCCAGGTACAGCGATCCGGGCAGGGTGATGCGGCTCATCACGAACTGGATGTACTCGGCGGTGGGCCGGCCGGGCCGGATGCCCGGGATGAACCCGCCGTACTTCTTCAGCTCGTCGGCCCGCTCCACCGGGTTGAACTGGATGCCGACGTAGAAGTAGGTGAAGAAGATGATCAGCAGGAAGTAGAGCAGGATGTGCGACCACACGCCCTGGTCGCCGATGTAGTAGTTGACCCACTGCACCGCCGAGTTGGTGCCGGCGTTGGACAGCAGCCCGGTGATCAGCGTCGGGATGTACAGCAGCGAGCTGGCGAAGATCACCGGGATCACGCCACCCTGGTTGACCTTCAGCGGCAGGTAGGTGGAGGTGCCGCCGTACATCCGCCGGCCGATCATCCGCTTGGCGTACTGCACCGGCAGCCGCCGCTGGCCCTGCTCGATGAACACCACCGCGGCGATGATGCCGAACCCGATGATCATCACCACGCCGAACACCACGCCGGTGTTGTTGGTGTAGATGTTCTGGCCCTCGGGGATGATGCGGGCGGCGATCGAGGTGAAGATCAGCAGGGACATGCCGTTGCCGATGCCGCGGTCGGTGATCAGCTCACCCATCCACATGATGGCCGCGGTGCCGGCGGTCATCACGGCCACCAGGGTGATCAGCGTCATCGGGTCGCGGCCGGAGATCACCTGGTCGCCCACCGAGCAGCCCCCGAACATCTGGCCGTTGATGGCCAGCGCGATGAACGCCGTCGACTGCAGCACGCCCAGCCCGATGGTCAGGTACCGGGTGTACTGCGTCATCTTGTTCTGCCCGGCCTGACCCTCCTTCTTCAGCTCCTCGAAGCGGGGGATCACCACCACCAGCAGCTGCACGATGATGGACGCGGTGATGTAGGGCATGATGCCCAGCGCGAACACCGACAGCTGCAGCAGCGCGCCACCCGAGAACAGGTTCAGCACGGTGAACAGCTGGTTGCTGCCACCGGCGGTCTCGGTCAGGCAGGTGTGGATCGCCTTGTAGTTCACCCCGGGCGAGGGCAGCGTGGCACCGGCACGGTAGATCGCCAGCATGAAGAGCGTGAACAGGATCTTCTTGCGAAGATCCGGCGTCTTCAACGCCGAGATGAAGGCGGTGAGCAATGGTCCTCCTGG
>JBIQML010000602.1:0-3196 GCA_044463405.1 Nakamurella lactea
CCGGCCGACCGGGAGGACCTGACCCGGGCGCGCTCGATGGTGTTAGAGTCCTAATTGGGCGTACGCCCAATACGTACGTCCAAGGCGCTCGTCCAGTACGTTTGCCTAGGGCACTCGTCCAAGGCACTTGTACCATTCAACTGCCTCACGCGGCGGCCCCGGCCATCCGGCCCGGGCCAGCGCCTGGGAGAAGGGAGCCACCATGCCCGAGCGCACCGGTCCACGACGGACCGTTCCGCGGCGGACGGCGCGGGCCACCGAGGGCGGCGACCGCCCGGGTGACGACGTCCGGGCCAGGTTGCTGCAGGCCGCCGCCGAGCTCATCCCCCGGCACGGCTGGGGCGCCGTCAGCACCCGGATGATCGCCGAGCACGCGGGGGTGACGCCCGGCCTGGTGCACTACCACTTCGGCTCCGTGCAGTCACTGCTGTCCGAGGCGGCGCTGGGCACCATCCACGACCTGATCGGAGGGGTGGGTGCACAACTGCACGACGCCCGATCGCCGCGCCAGGCGCTCAACGAGCTGTTCGCGACGCTGGATGGCTACAGCGGCCGGGACCCGTTCTCGCTGCTCATGGTGGAGACCTACCTCGCCGCCAGCAGGGACGAGGCGTTGCGCGAGGGCCTGGTACGGGTCGTGCAGGCGTTCCGGGACGAGCTGACGGGGGTGCTCCGTGATCGCGGGGTGCCCGACGCCGCCGCCACCTCGGCGGTGCTGGCCGCCGCCATCGACGGCATCGTGCTGCACCGTGCACTGGGCCTGCCGCTGCCGGCCTCGACGGTCACCCGGGTGCTCGGCCGCACGCTGCGGGACTCCGAACCCGAGGAGAGGAGCGCGACATGAGGGTCATCGTCTGCGGCGCCGGCATCGCCGCAATCGCCACCGCCCTGTGGCTGCGCCGCCGCGGTATCGAGGGTCAGGTGTCGGAGCGTGCCGAAGGGCCGCGCCACGAACCGGCCGACCGCGAAACGGCCGGCCACGGGTCCGGCCGCGCGCCCATCACCAGCCGTCGCCCGACCGGCGTGCTGCGCTGGCTGCTGCGGCTGCCGATCTGGCTGTACCACGCGCATCTCGGCTGGATGCTGGGCCACCGGATGATCTACATCGCGCACCGCGGCCGGCGCAGCGGCGCGCGCCACGAGGTCGTGGTGGAGGTCGTTCGCTACGACCCCCGCGTTCCGGAGGTGTTCGTGATCGCCGCCTGGGGAGGCACCCCGGACTGGTATCGCAACCTGCGCGCCGCCCCGGCGATCGAGGTGCGCACCGGCCGGCACCGGTGGCCAGCGCCGGTCCAGCGCTTCCCGGATGCCGAGGAGATCCTGCGGGTGCTGCGCGCCTACCAGCGCGCGCACCCGGCCGCGTTCCGCCAGTTGGGTCCGCGGCTCGGCTTCCCGGCCGATCCCACCGACCCGAGCTGGCCGGAGGTCGCAGCGCGGGTGCACGCCGTCACCTTCCGCCCCGCCGGCCGGTAACCGGCCGGCGACGCATTGCCGAAGGGGCGCGGGCGCCGGTGCCGGCGCCCGGGACGGAACCAGGGACCGCCTCCCCTTGTGATCTGGGCCGCCACGGGTGAAGGTTGAATCATGAGCCAGAAAGCAGCCTCCGCCGCCCCCGCCCCGGTCGCCGCAGCCTCCGACAGGCTGCGCAACGTCGTGCTGGTCGGTCGCAGCGGAGCCGGCAAGAGCGCGCTGTTCGACCATCTGATCGCCGCCACCACGCCGGACTACCGGCCGCGACCGCCCGGGATCGAGCGCTCCACCCAGCTGTCCCTCGCGGCCATCGCGGTCGGCTCCGGCACCGACCCGGGGGCCGACTACTCGCATCCCACCGCCGCCGACGCGATCACCGTCAACCTGATCGACACCCCCGGCTATCCCGACTTCGTGGGCGAGCTCCGCGCCGGCCTGCGGGCCGCCGACGGCGCGCTGTTCGTGATCTCGGCCGCGGACGGCCTGGACGCCGCGACCACCATGCTCTGGCAGGAGTGCGCCGCGGTCGGCATGCCGCGCGCGATCGCGCTCACCCGGCTGGACGCCGCCCGGTCCGCGGTGTCCGAGACCATGGCGGCGTGCCGCGAGGCGTTCGGCTCCGGGGTGGCGCCGATGTACCTGCCGGTCACCGGTTCCGGCGACGCCGAGAACGTCGTCACCGCCACCATCGGACTGCTCAGCGAGAACGTCTACGACTACTCCAGCGGTCAGCGGGTGGTGCGGGAGGCGGTGGACGGCGAGCGGGACGAACTGGAGGCCGGGCGCGCCCAGCTGCTGGAGACGATCATCACCGAGTCGGAGGACGACACGCTGCTGGATCGCTATCTCGGCGGTGAGCAGATCGAGCTCGACACGCTGATCGCGGACCTGCTCACCGCCGTCTCGCACGCTACGTTCTTCCCGCTGGTACCGGTCTCCACCGACACCCGGGTGGGTACCGGGGAGTTGCTGCACCTGCTGTCGGCCGGTTTCCCGCCGCCCACCCTGCATCCGCTGCCGTCCGTGTACTCCCCCTCCGGGGTGCTGCAGCCGGCGCTGTCCTGCGACCCGGACGGCCCGCTGGTCGCCGAGGTGGTGCGCACCGCCTCCGACCCGTACGTCGGGCGGCTGTCGGTGGTGCGGGTGTTCTCCGGCACGCTGCACGCCGAGGACTCGGTGCACATCTCCGGCCATTGGGGCGATTTCACCGGGCAGGAGATGGCCGGCCACCCCGACCACGACGACGACGAGCGCATCGGTCCGCTGTCCTCGCCGCTGGCCGATGCGCTGCGGCCGCGCGGTGACGTGATCGCCGGCGACATCGCCGTGGTGGCCAAGCTCAGCCAGGCCGAGACGGGGGACACCCTGTCGGGCAAGGAGACTCCCCTACTGCTGGAACCGTGGAAGCTGCCCGAGGCGCTGCTGCCGGTGGCGATCGTGGCGCGCACCAAGTCCGACGAGGACAAGCTGGGCAGCGCGCTGGCCCGCCTGGTGGCGGAGGACCCGACCCTGCGGCTGGAGCACAACCCGGAGACGCACCAGGAGGTCCTGTGGACGATGGGCCAGGCCCACGTGGAGGTGCTGATCGCCCGGCTGGCCGAACGCTTCGGCGTCCAGGTGGATACCGAACCAGTCCGGGTCGCGCTGCGCGAGACGTTCACCGCGTCCGCGAACGGGCACGGCCGGCACGTCAAGCAGAGCGGCGGGCACGGCCAGTACGCGGTCT
>JBIQML010000603.1:0-3162 GCA_044463405.1 Nakamurella lactea
GAACGCGGCGCCAGCCGCGGACGAGCACGAGGAAGGTGCAAACCGGGTGGCTCGATCTCGGACGGCACGGCGACGCTGGATGCTCGCCGGGCTGCTGCTGGTCGCCGGACTGATCACCAGCGGATGTTCCTGGTCCGACCTGCCGCGATTCGGCTGGCCGCTGAGCGCCAGCAAGCAGGGCGCCGAGATGCAGCACTTCTGGTCCGCGACCTTCATCGCCGCGCTGATCGTGGGCGTCATCGTGTGGGGCCTGATGTTCTGGTGCTTCGTGGTGTACCGCAAGCGCCGCAACTCGCCGCTCTACCCGAAGCAGACCAGGGAGAACCTGCCGGTCGAGGTGGTCTACACGGTGCTGCCGTTCGTGGCCATCGCCGTGCTGTTCTACTTCACCGTCAACACCGAGAACAGCGTGCTCAAGCTCGATCCGAACCCGGACGTGAAGGTCGACGTCACCGCGTTCAAGTGGAACTGGGACTTCGGGTACGAGGGCACCACGGTGGCCGGCACCGACCAGGAGGTGCACACCATCGGCACATCCGAGATGATCCCGGTGCTGGTGCTGCCCACCGACAGCACGATCCAGTACCAGTTGCGGAGCCGCGACGTGGTGCACTCGTTCTGGGTGCCGGCCTTCGACTTCAAGCGCGATGTGTTCCCCGACCCGGTGAAGAACAACACCGAGAACATCATCCAGACGACGTTGACGCACACCGGCGCCTGGGTGGGCAGGTGCGCCGAACTGTGCGGCACCTACCACTCGGCGATGAACTTCGAGGTTCGGTCGGTGCCCAAGGACGTCTATCAGGATTACGTCAGCCTGCGACAACAGGTGAATCCCGACACCGGTAACCCGTACAGCATGTCCGAGGCGCTGGCGAAGGCGGGCAAGGACCACCCGGACTGCAAGTCGCTGTGCAGCCCGACGGCGATCACCACCTACCCGCTGGCCACCGACCGGCAGGCCAAGTCGGCGCCCCCACCCCCGGCGAATGTGAGGGGTGATCGATGATGTCCGGCGATATCCAGCCCCACGACGTCGAGCAGCAGGACGTTCCGGCGCCGCCGCGGCGGGGCCTGAAGGTCGAGTCGTACACGCTGTTCGCGATAGCCGCGTTCTTCATCTTCGCCACGGTGGTGTACGGCTTCTGGAGCGCGGAGCCGGCCGGCACGGTGGCGCTGGGCCTGACCGGCCTGATGCTGCTGATCATGGGGTCGTTCCTGTGGTTCAGCTCCCGGCGGCTGGAGCGTCCGAGGCCGGAGGACGACCCGGGTGCCGAGATCGCCGACGGTGCCGGCGATGTCGGCTTCTTCTCGCCGTCGTCCTACTGGCCGTTCGCGATGGCTGCGGCAGGCATGCTGTCGGCGATCGCCGTGGCGTTCTGGCTGGTGTGGTTGCTGGTGATCGGCTTCGGGTTCCTGTTGCTGGCCATCTGCGGCCTGCTGTTCGAATACCAGCGCGCACACGTCGCGCACTGACCCGAACCTGGGTCGGCCCGGCCCGTCGGTCGGCCGGTCGGGACGGCCATGCTGGGCCGTCACCGACACTCGTATCGTGACCGCGTGCCGCTGGTCGCCGACGGTCTCGGCGCGGTGGTCGGTTCGATCGGACCTTCAGGGTGATCATCCCGGTGCCGTCTCACGCGCAGCGACGCTCCGGCCGGGAGCCATGCTCGGCGGGGAGCCGGGCTCGGCGGGGGAGTGAGGCTCGGCCGGGAGTTCGGCCGTCGGGCTGGGCGGCGGTCAGGGCTCTCGTCATTGCCGCCCTGGCCGGGCGCGAAGGCATCCAGGCGGGTGTCGAGGGGACCACTGCCGCCGGTGCCGCGGGTGCCGCATCTCGGGGTGGGGATTGTCGGCAGGGGCGGGCGATGACCGTGACGAGTGTCGGGACGGGTGGCCTACCGGGCCGCGACCGCTGCGGGTGACGAGCGCGGTCGGCACCAACCCACCAACCGGAAGGCGTGACAGGCGCGGCCCCTCGGCATCAGCCGCGGGGCGCACCCTCCGCATCAGCCGCGGGGCGTGAGCTCCCCGGCGGACGGCTCCTCGGACTCGCCGTCATGCCCGTACTCGATGGTGCCGGTCTGGTCCTTGGGCGACCAGATGCCCGGCACCGCCCGCCCGGCGGCGCCGAGCTGGTTCATCCGCTTCGGCACGGCAGCCCCCTGGTAGGCCAGCGGGATCGGATGCCCGTGCTCGTCCACACCGTTCAGCGGCTGGTGCACCTCGTAGAACTCGCCGGTGGGGGACCGGCGCACGATGCCGGTCTCGATGCCGTGCTCGAGCACCTGCCTGTCGTGGTGCTGGAAGCCGAGGCACAGCCGGTAGGTGATGATGTACGCCAGCACGGGGAGCACGATCGAGCCGATGCGCCCGACCCACGTCATGACGTTCAGCGAGATGTCGAACTTGAAGGCGATGAGGTCGTTGGCGCCGTTGATCAGGTTCATCACGTAGAACGCGATGAATGCCACGCCCAGCCCGGTGCGGACCGGCACGTCCCTGGGCCGCTGCAGCAGGTTGTGCGGCGCCCGATCCTTCGTATAGTGCCGCTCGATGAACGGATAGGCGAGCACCAGGATCATCAGCAGCGTCGCCGCCAGGATGGACGGGAAGAACACCGCCGGCACCATGTAGTGCCCGAACAGGTTGCGGATCTCCCAGTCCGGCCAGACCCGGACCATGCCGTCCAAGAAGCCCATGTAGAAGTCGGGTTGGATACCGGCCGACACCTGTGACGGGTTGTACGGGCCGAGCGTCCAGATCGGGTTGATCTGGAAGATGCCCGACAGCAGCACGGTCACGCCGAAGACCACGGCGAAGAAGCCGCCGCCCTTGGCCGCGAAGGACGGCAGCACCCGCACGCCCACCACGTTGTTCTCGGTCTTGCCCGCGGCCGGGAACTGGGTGTGCTTCTGGAACCACACCAGGGCTACGTGCAGCCCGATCACGGCCAGGATGATGCCGGGCACGATCAGGATGTGCAGCGAGTAGAACCGGCCGATCACGACCGTGCCGGGATAGTCGCCACCGAACACCAGCCACTGGATCCAGGTGCCGACCACCGGGATGGACATGATGAAGGCGCTGACCGCCCGCAGCCCGGTCGCGGACAGCAGGTCGTCCGGCAGCGAGTAGCCCAGGAAGCCCTCGGCCATGCCCAGC
>JBIQML010000604.1:0-3157 GCA_044463405.1 Nakamurella lactea
CGTCGATGTCGGAGAAGTCGATCTGCGGGTCGATGCCCTGGCTGAACAGGTTCAGACCCAGGGTCACGATGCACACGTTGCCGGTGCGCTCCCCGTTGCCGAACAGGCAACCTTCGATCCGATCGGCGCCGGCCATGTAGCCGAGTTCGGCTGCGGCGACGGCGGTTCCGCGATCGTTGTGCGGGTGCAGGGACAGGATGATCGCGTCTCGGCGTTCCAGGTTGCGGTGCATCCACTCGATGGAGTCGGCGTAGACGTTGGGGGTGGCCATCTCCACGGTCGCCGGCAGGTTGACGATCATCGGGTTGTCCTGGGACGGTCCCCATAGCGCGGAGACGGCGTTGCACACCTCGACCGCGTACTCCAGCTCGGTGCCGGTGTAGGACTCCGGGGAATACTCGAAGCGCCAATCGGTCTCGGGGTACTTGTCGGCCCAGCGGGCCACCTCCTCGGCGCCGTCCGTGGCGATCCTGGTGATCCCCGCCCGGTCCATGCCGAACACCACCCGGCGCTGCAGCGTGGAGGTCGAGTTGTACAGGTGCACCACCGCCGAGTGCGCGCCCTCCACGGCCTCGTACGTACGGGCGATCAGCTCCGGCCGGGCCTGGGTGAGCACCTGGATGCGCACGTCCTCGGGAATCGCTTCCTGCTCGATGATCTCGCGCACGAAGTCGAAGTCGGTCTGGCTGGCGGCCGGAAAGCCGACCTCGATCTCCTTGTAGCCCATCCGAACCAGCAGGTCGAACATGCGCCGCTTGCGGGCCGGGGTCATCGGGTCGATCAGCGCCTGGTTGCCGTCCCGCAGGTCGACGGCGCACCACAGCGGCGCCTTGGTGATCACCGTCGACGGCCAGGTGCGGTCCGGCAGGTCGATCGGCGTGAACGGCGTGTACCGGCCCACCGGCATGGAACTGGGGCGTTGCCGGTTCCAGTGCGGCTGGTCCTCGGGGATGTCGCCGGCGGGCTGGCGGATGCGTGATACCGGGGGAGTGCTCATGGTGGCGGTCCTTGTCGTCAGGAGGGACGGGCGACGACCGGCGACAACAGACAGCCCCGCGACGGAGAGGCCGGCCTTACCAGGCCCCGTCGCGGCGGCTAAGAAGCAGGTTCACGGCGACGATCGGCCGGAGCGCTGCGGAGCGCACCACGGGGGTGACTGTACTCCATCAGGGTTACACGGGGAATCGCGCGGGGGCGACGGTACCGGTGACGGAGCCCAACCGGATGCGGCCCCCACCGGTCGACGGGGCCTGCGCGGTGATCGTCACGGTGTCCCCGTCGGCCAGGAAGGTGCGTTCCGATCCGTCGGCCAGCCGGACCGGCTGCCGGCCGCCGCGGGACAGCTCGATGAACGAACCCTGCTGGCCGGGCTCGGGACCGGAGATGGTGCCCGAGGCGTACAGGTCGCCGGGCCCGACGGTGGCGCCGTTGATGGTGGTGTGCGCCAGCATCTGCGCCCCCGTGTAGTACATCGACGCGTACGGGGGGCGGGAGACCACGGTGCCGTTCCACTCGACCTGCAGCGAGATGTCCAGCCCCCACGGCTGGTCCAGGTCGTCGGCCAGGTAGTCCAGCAGCGGCACCGTGCGCGGCGGGGGACGGGTGCGGGCGGCGGCCAGCGCGGCCAGCGGGGTGATCCACGGCGAGATCGACGTGGCGAACGACTTGCCCAGGAAGGGTCCGAGCGGCACGTACTCCCAGGACTGGATGTCCCGGGCGCTCCAGTCGTTGAGCAGCGTGACGCCGAAGACGGTGTCGGCGAACGCCGACGCCGGGACGGGCTCGCCCAGCGTCGAGCCAGCGCCGACCACGAAGCCGAGTTCGGCCTCGATGTCCAGGCGGGCGGACGGGCCGAAGACCGGGGCGTCGGCGTCCGGCGACTTGAGCTGCCCGCAAGGGCGCACGATCGGCGTGCCGGAGGGCACCACGGTCTGGGCGCGGCCGTGGTAGCCGACCGGCAGGTGCTTCCAGTTGGGCAGCAACGGTTCCGCGTCCGGCCGGAAAAGCCGGCCCAGGTTGGAGGCGTGGTGCTCGCTGGCGTAGAAGTCCACGTAGTCGCCGACCCGGAACGGCATCAGCATGGTGACCTCGTCCACCGGGTGCAGGTGCGGCTCGACGGCGTCCCGGTAGTCGGGGTCGGTGAGCACCATGGTCAGCCAGTCCCGGGCGGCCGCCCAGGAGCGCGGTCCGGCGGCCAGGAACGGCTGCAGGGTTCCGGTCTCCCACAGGCGGCCGGACTCCATGCCCGCGAGCTCGGCGGCCGGCCCGGCGGCGAGGACCAGGTCGCCGATGCGGACCCCGACCCGGGGAGCCGCGTCACCGGCGGAGAACACCCCGAACGGAAGGCGATCGGTGTCGAATCCGGAGCCGGCCGCGCCCGGCACCCAGCAGCGCGGGGTGCCCGCTCCGGCCTCGCTCACGGTGCCTGATCGTTCGCTCGGCGCTCCGCTCGCCGGGCCTGCAGCTTCGCTGCGACGGCCCTGACTCACTCCGGCCTCGCTCACGGCAATCTCCCTTCCGGGGCGATCACGCCCAGCGACGTCAACTCGGCGAGCGGCTCCAGCACGCCGCAGCAGCCGAACGAGGTGAACACCGACCGCACCGCCTGAACCTGCCCGGAATCGAGCGAGACCGCCTGCGCCGCCAGCGCATCCGGATCGTCGGCCTGCAGCGCCCGCACCACCCGGTGCGCCGGTACGCTGCCCGCCCGGGCATCGGCGCCGGCCGCCCGCCACACCGCCGCGATCACGTTGAGCAGGCCGTACTGCACGCTGCCGCCCGGCCCGTGATTCCCCGTCACCGCATGGTGCAGCCCTGCGGTGAACTTGATCGGCACGTGCCGGCCGGTCGCCGCCGCGATCACCTCGGCCAGCACCGCCACGTCCGGCGAGTCCTGCGGGCGGGTGCCACCGGTGCGGAACTTGCCCCGGACCGTGAGCTCCCCGGAGTGCCGCACGGCGGCCAGTTCCGCGAGCACCGCGTCCGGATCGGCGGCGTCGAACTCCACCGTCACCGCCTGATGCACCGTCACCACCGACTCCACCGCATCCAGCGTGGGCCGCGGATCCGTCTGGCCGGCCGGCATCGCCACCTCCACGCCGACCACCCGGGCGCCGCGCTCGGGTGCGAGCCCGTGCAGCGCCGCGGCGAGGCCGTC
>JBIQML010000605.1:0-3155 GCA_044463405.1 Nakamurella lactea
GGCGGCCGTGTGCTCCGTCACCGACGGCGGCGCGCATGTGTCGCTGGACGCCCTGGGCAGCGCGGCGACCGCGGCCGCGTCGATCGGGTCGCTGCGTCGCCGGGGCCGGCACGTGCAGGTCGGCCTGCTGCTCGGCGAGGCGGCGCGCGCGCCGCTGTCGATGGATCGGGTGCTCGCCTGGGAGCTGGAGATCTACGGCTCGCACGGCATGCCGGCGACGGACTACCCGGCGATGCTGGCGATGGTCGCCGACGGCCGGCTGCACCCCGCCGAACTGGTCACGCGCACCATCGGACTGGACGGCATCGGGGACGCGCTCGCCGAGATGGACCGGCCCGGCTCCGGATCGGGCATCACCGTCGCCATTCCCTGACCGGCGCGCGGGCCGGTGCCCGGCCGGTCAGGCCAGCGCTGCCTTCAGGTTCTCGTCCAGGGTGGCCAGGAACTCCTCGGTGGTCTGCCACTGCTGGTCCGGTCCGACCAGCAACGCCAGGTCCTTGGTCATCTTCCCGGACTCCACGGTGGAGATGATCACCTGCTCCAGCGTTTCGGCGAAGTGCGTCACCTCGGGCGTGCCGTCCAGCTTTCCGCGGTGCTTGAGGCCGCCGGTCCACGCGTAGATCGACGCGATCGGGTTGGTGGAGGTGGGCTTGCCGGCCTGGTGCTGACGGTAGTGCCGGGTCACCGTGCCGTGCGCCGCCTCGGCCTCCACCGTCTTGCCGTCCGGGGTCATCAGCACGGAGGTCATCAGACCGAGCGAGCCGTAGCCCTGCGCCACGGTGTCGGACTGCACGTCACCGTCGTAGTTCTTGCACGCCCAGACGTAGCCGCCCTCCCACTTGAGCGCGGAGGCGACCATGTCGTCGATCAGCCGGTGCTCGTAGGTGATGCCGGCCTCGGCGAACCGCGGCGCGTACTCGGCCTCGAAGATCTCCGCGAAGATGTCCTTGAAGGCGCCGTCGTAGGCCTTCAGGATGGTGTTCTTGGTGGACAGGTACACCGGGTATCCGCGCTGCAGGCCGTACTCGAAGGACGCCCGGGCGAAGTCCGCGATGGACTTGTTGTAGTTGTACATCCCCATCACGACGCCGCCGTCCTCCGGCATCGTCACGACCTCGAGTTCCATCGGCTTGGAGCCGTCGTCCGGGGTCCAGGTCAGCGTGACGGTGCCGCCGGACGGGATCTTGACGTCGGTGGCGCGGTACTGGTCGCCGAACGCGTGACGGCCGATCACGATCGGCTTGGTCCAGCCGGGCACCAGCCGCGGGATGTTGGAGATCACGATCGGCTCGCGAAAGATCACCCCGCCGAGGATGTTGCGGATCGTCCCGTTGGGCGAGCGCCACATCTTCTTCAGGCCGAACTCCTCGACCCGTGCCTCGTCCGGGGTGATCGTGGCGCACTTGACGCCCACGCCGTGCCGCTTGATGGCCTCGGCGGCGTCCACCGTCACCTGGTCGTCGGTGGCGTCACGGTGCTCGATGCCCAGGTCGTAGTAGTCCAGGTTCACGTCCAGGTACGGCAGGATCAGCCGGTCCTTGATGAACTGCCAGATGATCCTGGTCATCTCGTCGCCGTCGAGTTCGACGACCGTCCCGGTCACCTTGATCTTTGCCATCTCGCAGCGGGTCCTCTCCTGCCGGCCATCCAGTTACCAGTACGAGCGTACTGGTTGGCGGGAGCGGTGACGACCGCGGCCGAGCCTGACCGGGATCCGCCGCGCCGATCGCGCATGATGAAGGCGCACATATCCCCGTGGAGGAGTTGCCGCCGGTCATGCTGCCAGACCTGATCTTCACCGCCCAGTCCGCCGCGCTGCGGGTCTGGATCGGAACGCTGGACGAGCCGGACCTCGCCGCCCCCAGCACGCTGCCCGGCTGGACGGTGGCCGATCTGGTGGGCCACCTGGTGGCCGTTCACGACGCCGTCGCGGCGCTGCGGCCGGTGCAGGACGCCACCGAGGCCGAGCCGCTGGCGGTGGCGGACTACCTCGCCGGCTACGCCGACGACGCCGGCCGGGTGGCCGATGCGGCGCGCAGCATCGCCCGGGACACCGCGGGCGATCCGCTGGCCGCCTGGGACGGCGCCGCCGCGGAGGCCGGGCGGACCCTCGGCGCGCTCGGGGCGGCCGATCGGCTGGTGGACACCCGTCGCGGGCCGATGCTGGCCTCGGCCTACCTGACCACCAGGGTTATCGAACTGGTGGTGCACGCCGGTGACCTGCACCGCGCGGTGCCCGCCCGGCCCGCCCCTCCGGTGCTGCCCGCCGCTCGCCAGCACGTGCTGACGGCGCTGCGCGAGGCGCTCACCGCGCGGAGCGCCGACCCGGACGTGCTGGTCGCTGCGTCCGATCTGGACGAGCAGCAGTTCGTCGACCTGGCCACCGGACGGGCCGATCCGGCTGCACCCGTGCCGAAGACCCTGCGGGGGCTGCTGCCGCTGCTGTAGCTGTCGCGGGAGGGCGCCCGTCGCCGGCCATCGGGATAGCCGTGGGGGTAGCCCGCGGGCCGATGCTCAGGCCGGGGCGACCTGCACCGCCAGCGCCATCGCCACCAGCAGGGCGGTGATCAGCAGCAGGAACAGCACGTCGAACCGGCGAGAGCGCACCGCCAGCACGCCGACCAGTCGCGCCGGAAGCACCAGCCTCAGCAGCGCCGCCAGCCCGGCCGCACCGGCCAGCGCGGCGCTGCCCTTGCGCCAGTGGTCCAGCAGCGCGAGCACCAGGCCGGCAACGATCAGCGCCAGCACGACGGTGATCGGCAGCGCGCGCATCAGCCGGGTGCGCATCAGGGCACCTGTGGCGAGGGCTGCGGCCGGCGGGCGCTGGGGGGGAGCGTCATGGCGACGGCGCGGCCCCCACTCCCGTCCCCGCGGCGCGCTCGGCGGCCGCCACCACGTTGGTCAGCAGCATCGCCCGGGTCATCGGACCGACCCCGCCGGGATTGGGGGCCACCCATCCGGCCACCTCGGCGACCCCGGCGGCAACGTCACCGGCAATCTTCCCGTCCACCCGGCTGACGCCGACGTCCAGCACCGCCGCCCCGGGCTTGACCATCTCCGGTGTGATCAGCCTTGGCACACCGGCGGCGGCCACCACGATGTCCGCGCGCCGGACGTGCTCGGCCAGATCGCGCGTGCCGGTGTGGCACAGCGTG
>JBIQML010000606.1:0-3137 GCA_044463405.1 Nakamurella lactea
GCGGTACGTTCTTCCCTGTCACTAGGCGGACCACCTGAAGGGTGTGGTGGCACTTGTGTTGACCTTTGTCGTTCGGCGGATCATCGCCGCCTTCTTCATCGTCATCGGCGCCGCGTTCATCGCCTTCATCATGGTCGCCAACGCCGGCGATCCGCTTGCCAACGCCCGCGGTATCCAGGACCCGACGGCCCGCAATCAGCGCATCGCCGCGATCACCTCGATCCTGCATCTGAACTACAACCCGATCGTGCGGTTCTTCATCTGGCTGAGGGGCGTGCTCGGCTGCCTGATCGGCAAGTGCGACTTCGGGCAGAACCTGGCCGGCAGCTCGGTCAACGTGGACCTGGCGAACGCGCTGGTCATCTCGCTGCGGCTGATCGTCGCGGCCACCGTGCTGGCGATCCTGATCGGCGTCTCGATCGGCATCGTCAGCGCGCTGCGCCAGTACTCCGGCCTGGACTACACCGTCACCTTCATCGCGTTCCTGTTCTTCGCGCTGCCGGTGTTCTGGTTCGGGGTCCTGCTCAAGGACTTCCTGGGCATCAGGTTCAACGACTTCCTGCAGAAGGACAACGGCGCCTTCAGCTGGATGTGGATCTTTATCGTCGCCATCGTGGTCGGTGTGGTGGCATTCTCGCTGTTCGGCGGCGAACTGTGGCGCCGGCTGCTGACCGGTCTGATCGCTGGAGTGGTCGGATTCGGTTTGATGTACTACGTCACGGTGACGCACTGGCTGGAGAATCCCAGCCTCGCGATCTGGGTGATCGCCGTCATCTCCGTCGCGCTCGGCCTGGGCGTCACCGTGCTGACATCCGGATTGCGCAATCGGAAGGCGTTGCTGACCTCGATGACCACGGTCGCCGTCGGGGTGGCGCTGTGGTACCCGCTGCAGTTCTACTTCCACTCGAACTTCACGTTCTGGAAGTTGATGATGCTGCTGGTCATCGCCATCGCGGTCGGCATCATCATCGGGTACCTGTACGGCGGGAATGACAAGGGACTGTCCGCTCGGACCGGCGCCCTGACGGCCGTCGCCACCTCCTTCGTGATCTTCTGCGACCGGCTGATGCGCGCCTGGCACTCCTACATGCACAACCCGGTGATCAACGGCCGGCCCATCAAGCTGTCGCTGCCCGGCACGCCGCTGCTCAGGGGTGACTTCTGGATCCAGACCACCGACGTGATCACGCACCTGATGCTGCCGACGATCACGCTGATGCTGATCTCGCTGGCCACGCACTCCCGCTTCGCCCGCGCCAGCATGCTCGAGGTGCTCAACCAGGACTACATCCGCACCGCGCGGTCCAAGGGGCTGACCGAGCGCACCGTGATCATGCGGCACGCCTTCCGCAACGCGCTGCTCCCGCTGGCGACGATCATCTCCTTCGACATCGCGGGCCTGATCGGCGGTGCGGTGCTCACCGAGACGGTGTTCGGCTGGAAGGCGATGGGCAGGCTGTTCCAGGACGGACTCAACAACTACGACCCGAATCCGATCATGGCCTTCTTCGTGGTCAGCGCCCTGATCGCGGTGCTGGTGAACCTGCTGGCGGACATCGCCTACGCGGCGCTGGACCCCCGCATCCGGGTGAAGTAGAGCGGGGCGACAGAGATGACGATTCATAACCCGGACGAGATGCAGACGATCGACCCGGTCGCCGACGTGTCCGACGAGCGCAACCTCGCCGCACACGAGGTGGAGGGGCTGTCCCAGGGGCAGATCGTGCGCCGCCGGTTCATCCGGCACAAGGGAGCCATCGTCTCCCTGGTCGTCCTTGCGGCGATCATCGTGCTGTCCGTCAGCAGCATCGGCTGGCCGCCGGTGATCCCCCGCGGGTGGTGGAAGTGGGACTACACGGCCGCCGCCATCGCACCGCCCAACGAGCCGCCATCCCTGGTGCTGCCGTGGATCTCCGGGCATGGATTCGCCTTCGCGTGGGGCGACTTCCCGTTCGGCTCGGGGAACGTCGGCTACGACAACTTCGCCCAGGTGATGCGCGGCATCCAGCAGACCCTGGTGGTCATCGTGCTGCAGGGCGTCCTGGCCACCGTGATCGGCACAGTGCTGGGCGCGGTCGCCGGCTACTACCGCGGCTGGGTCGAGTCGATCATCATGCGCTTCACCGACCTGATGATCACCCTGCCGACCATCCTGATCACCGCGGTGATGGGCTTCGTGCTGGGCCTGTCCGGGGCACTGATGGTGGGCATCGCGCTGGGCCTGCTGTCCTGGACGGGGCTGGCCCGGCTGGTGCGCGCGGAGTTCCTCACCCTGCGGGAGCGGGAGTTCGTCGATGCCGCCCGGGTGGCGGGCGCTTCCGATCGGCGGATCATCTTCAAGCACATCCTGCCGAACGCGGTCGGCGTGATCGTGGTGAACATGACGCTGGTGATGAGCGCCGGCATCCTGGTCGAGGCGGGCCTGTCGTTCCTCGGGTTCGGCATCCAGTACCCGGACGTCTCGCTGGGTTCGCTGATCTCCCAGTACCAGACTGCGATGCTGTCCGGACAGTGGTGGCTGTTCATCTGGCCCGGTGTGTTCATCATCATCATCGTGATGTGCCTGAACTTCATCGGTGACGGGCTGCGCGACGCGTTCGACCCCCGGCAGCGACGGGTCCCCAAGGCGCGGGACCTGCGCAGGACCCGCGCGGTCGGCGCGGTGGCCACCCAGGCAGAGGCCGCGACCGTGGAGCCCATCGCCGAAGAGGACGAGGAGCGGTGACGGTGCTGACCGCGACCGCCGGGGCCGTCGGGTCAGGCCAGCAGCGCGGCCAGTGCGCCGAGCACGATCACCGCGGGAACGCCCAGGATCACCGGCCAGTGCCAGTGCACCGGCGGCCGCTCGAACTCCAGCTTGGGGTCGTCCAGGTGTCCGGCGTCCCGCAGTTCCTCCCAGCGTCGTCGGACCGCCGCCGCGGCCGCCCCGGACGGGCTGGACGGCACGTCGCCGGGGCGGACCGATCCGCCGGGGCCATAGGTGGACTCCGGCAGGCCGCGCAGGTTGCCCTTGCTGGCGGCCCGTGCGGCGGACAGCCCGCTGGGTGCCGGCGCCGCCCACGCGGTGTACTTGCCGTAGGCCGTGACCAGCGTCAACGCCCACTTGGTGTCCACCCGCTGGATCGACGGCCATGGCA
>JBIQML010000607.1:0-3137 GCA_044463405.1 Nakamurella lactea
CATGATCTCCTCGGCGATGCCGCCATAAAGGAGGCCTACCAGCAGGGCCGCGGGAGACCACCCTTCGGTCATCGACGCAACTTGTGCAGAACCCTGCCAGATCGGCCGCAGCAGGCCGTCGGCCAGGTGACCGCGTACCTGCAGTAGCACCCCGGGATCGACGCGGTGATGGCGCTGAACAATGCGATAGGCCACGCGATCGTGCAGGCCAAACCGGCGAACGTCAAGATCGCCACATTCGACGTGAACAGCGACGCCCTCAACGATGTCAAACAGGGCACCATGGACTTCATCGTGGACCAGCAGCAGTACCTGCAGGGCTACCTGCCGGTGGTGTTCCTCTACCTGTACAACAAGCATGAGGGCGCATCGGTGGGCGGCGGCACCAGCGTGCCGACCGGCCCGTTCCTGGTCGACAAGTCCAACGCCAGCAAGGTCGAGGCCGCGGTGGCCGCCGGCGAGGGCTGATCGCAGCAGTTCCGGGTCGGGGGGTTTCGGCGCCTGCCCGACCCGGACCAACCGGCGAGGAGGCAACGATGACCCAGATCGCCAAGGCGCCGCACGGCAAACCGATGTCGGCATCATCCGACGAGCGGGTGGCCGCCAGCGGCTGGCTGACGCGCGGCCTGCGGCGCCCGGAATTGGGCTCCCTGATCGGTGTCGTGATCATCTTCGTGCTGTTCGCGATCTTCGACGCCACCCCGAACCACCTGTGGTTGAGCCAGACCGGACTCGCCGCATGGAGCCAGCAGGCGGCCTTCTTCGGCATCATGGCGGTGCCGGTCGCGCTGCTCATGGTCGGCGGCGAGTTCGACCTTTCCACAGGCGTTCTCACCGGCGCGACCGCGATCGTCATGGGCCTGCTGATGGGCAAGCTGGGCCTCAACGCGTGGCTGGCGATCTTGCTGACCCTGATCTTCGCCGCGCTGGTCGGGCTGCTCAACGGCTATCTGGTGGTGAAGACCAAGTTGCCGAGCTTCATCGTCACCCTCGCGACGTTCTTCGTGCTGCGCGGGTTGACCATCGGCGGGGTGCTGCTGGTGAACCACCACAGCACCAACGTCTCGCTTCCCCCGGGCGAGCATTCGGGCCTGGCCAGCGCCAAGGCGGTCTTCGGCAGCAGCTTCTTCGAAAGCGCCGACCTGCCCAACGGTTACCAGACGGCGATCCTGTGGTTCATAGCGGTGACGGTGTTCTGCGCGTGGCTGCTGGCCAAGACCAGGTTCGGCAACTGGATCTTCGCCGTCGGCGGCGACCCGGTCGCGGCCCGCAACGTGGGGGTCCCCGTCGCCCGGACGAAGATCGCGCTGTTCATGGGCACCGGCACCGCCGCCGGTCTGGTCGGAGTCATCTCGTTCACCCAGGCCTCGTCGGCCGTCTCCGAGCAGGGCGTCGGCTACGAGTTCTACTACATCATCGCGGCCGTCGTCGGCGGATGCCTGCTCACCGGCGGCTACGGGTCGGCCATCGGTGGGGCGATCGGGGCCATCGTCATCGGGATGGCCTTCGAGGGAGTGATCTATGCGGGCTGGGACAGCTCCTGGGACTTCGCGTTCCTGGGCATCATCCTGTTGCTCGCGGTGGTGATCAACACCGTCATCTACCTGCGCGCCACCAGGGCACGACGAGGCTAACGGGTCCGATCCCGCCGGATCGGGACCGGCCCGCATCGGCCCCATCGGTTATCAGCCCCATTCAGAAGGGAGCCGCCACCATGACGGACGTCGCCGACGCGCCGCCGACCACCGGCACGCCGCTGCTCGAGGTGCGGGGCATCACCAAGATGTTCGGCAGCGTGATCTCGCTGTCGGACATCTCCACCACCGTGCACGCCGGGCAGGTCACCTGCGTGCTCGGCGATAACGGCGCCGGGAAGTCCACCTTCATCAAGATCCTCGCCGGGGTGCACCAGCCCGAGAAGGGTCGGGTGCTGATCGACGGCAAGCCCGTGCGCTTCAACAACCCAAGGGACTCGCTCGACGCGGGCATCGCAACCGTCTACCAGGATCTGGCGATGGTGCCGCTGATGGCGATCTGGCGGAACTTCTTCCTCGGGTCGGAGCCGACCAAGGGTTGGGGACCGTTGCGGCGCTTCGACATCGACCGCGCCAAGGAGATCGCCCGTGTCGAGCTGCGCAACATGGGTATCGACATCCGGGATGCCAACCAGACTGTCGGCACGCTGTCCGGCGGCGAGCGGCAGTCCGTGGCGATCGCCAGGGCGGTGTACTTCGGGGCGAGGTTGCTCATCCTGGACGAGCCGACGTCCGCTCTCGGCGTCAAGCAGGCCGGCGTGGTGCTGAAGTACATCGTGCAGGCGCGCGACCAGGGACTCGGCGTCGTGTTCATCACCCACAACCCGCACCATGCCTACCCGGTCGGCGACCGGTTCCTGCTGCTGAATCGGGGCCACAGCCTGGGTGACTTCGCCAAATCCGAGATCGATCTGCCCGAACTCACCCGGCTGATGGCCGGCGGGGCCGAATTGGAGCAGCTGGCGCACGAGCTGGAACGCGCGGATCCCGGCGGTGACGTCGCCGCCGTGGGGGAGCAGCTGCTGGAGGAGGCCGGCCCGGCGGGCTGAGCCCCGCATCCGGCCCCGGCTTGTGAGTCCCAGGTGGCGCGCCGGCGCCACCTGGGACTCACAAGCGCTGATGGCGGGCCGGTCAGCGAACCGGTTCGAGCACCTCGCGCCCGCCCAGCCCGGCGCGCAGCGCCTGCGGCACCCGCACCGACCCGTCCGGCTGCTGGTGGTTCTCCAGCATCGCCACCAGCCACCGGGTGGTCGCCAGCGTCCCGTTCAGCGTGGCGGCGATCTGCGGCTTGCCGTCGGCGTCCCGGTAGCGCACCGACAGCCGGCGCGCCTGGAACGTGGTGCAGTTCGAGGTCGAGGTCAGCTCCCGATAGCTGCCCTGGGTCGGAACCCAGGCCTCGCAGTCGTACTTCCGGGCGGCCGAGCTGCCCAGGTCTCCCGCCGCGACATCGATGACGCGATACGGCACCTCGATCGCCGCCAGCATCTGCTCCTCGAACGCCAGCAGCCGGGCGTGCTCGTCGGCCGCCTGCTCAGGGCGGCAGTAGCAGAACATCTCCACCTTGTCGAACTGGTGCACCCGGATGATGCCGCGGGTGTCCTT
>JBIQML010000608.1:0-3134 GCA_044463405.1 Nakamurella lactea
CCGTAGACCTTCTCCTTACCATGGAGACGCTCTGCCGACTGAGCTAAAGGGGCCTGGCCTCACCCGCGCATCGCCGAACGGCGATCGCGGAAGAGCCTGCGCAACTCTACATCACCGCCGCGGCGCGCCGGAAAACAGCAGGTCGCGGCGAGGAGGGGAGCGAACCGGCGGTGACGGGGATCCCCGGCGGGCGGTGACGGGGCCCTTCAGTTGCGCACCCGCAGGGCCGCCAGCCGCTCTCCGGCGGGCTTCTCCACCGGCACCGTCCGGCTGGCCAGCCAGGCGTCGAAGCGGTCCTCGGGCAGCGGCCGGGACAGCAGGAAGCCCTGCACCCCGTCGCACCGCATGGACCGCAGCGCGTCCCGGCCGGCCTCCTCCTCGACGCCCTCGGCGATCACCCGCAGGCCCAGCGAGTGGCCCAGGTCGATGATGGCCCGCACGATGGCCAGGTCGCCCAGGTCGGTCACCATGCCCTGCACGAAGGACTTGTCGATCTTGATCTCGTCGATGGGCAGCCGGCGCAGGTAGGCCAGCGACGAGTACCCGGTGCCGAAGTCGTCCACGGACAGCTGGATGCCCATGGAGTGCAACTCCCGCAGCACCGGCAGCGAGCGCTCCGGCTGGGCCATCACCGAGGACTCGGTGATCTCCAGGGTCAGCAGCTCCGGCGGTGTCCCGTGCTGGTCGAGGGCGGCGGCGACGGTCCGGGTGAAGTCGGGGGCGAGCAGGTTGCGCACCGACAGGTTGACGGCGACGCCGATCCGCAGCCCGCGCTGTATCCACTGGTCGATCTGCGCCAGGGCCAGCTCCAGCACGTGCGAGAACAGGATGTCGATCGAGCCGGTGGGTTCGATCGCCTCGATCAGCTCCGCGGGTGAGACGAACCCGTACTCCGGGTGCATCCAGCGCACCAGGGCCTCCACACCGGTGAGCTCGCGCTCGGTGAGGGTCAGCTTCGGCTGGTAGTGCAGGGTGACGCGGCCGGACTCGACGGCACGCCGGAACTGCGTCACCAACTGGAACCGGCGGCGGTACATCTCTCCCATCGCCGAGCGGTACACAGCGAGCTGCTCGTCCTTGGCCTGCGCGGTCAGCAGGGCCAGCTCGGCGCGCTGCAGCAGCGCGTCCTGCGCGACGGTGGTCTCGGTGTCGGATGGCCCGCGCAGCGCCACGCCCACCACCGTGTGCGGTTCGATCTCGATGCCGTCCAACGAGAACGGCCGGTCGATGGCCTGCACGACGGAGCCGGCCAGCTCCATCACGGAGTCCTCGTCGGGGGTGTCCAGCAGCACCGCGAACCGGTCCACCTCGATGCGACCGACGGGCAGGTCCGGGCCGACCGCCGCCACCAGCCGCTCCCCCACGGCGGCCAGCAACTGCTCGCCGCGGTCGTGGCCCAGCGCACTGTTGACGTTGCCGAGCACGTTGAGCTCCAGCAGCAGCACGCCGCCGTACCGGCCGGCGGCCATCATCTCCTGGGCGCTGCCGCGCAGCCCGGTCAGGTTCCGTAGGCCGGTCACCGAGTCGTGGTACGCCTCGTGCCAGAGGCGGTCCATCAGCCGGTTGTTGTCCAGCGCGGTCGCCAGGTTCCCGCCCAGGGTCTGCAGCAGGCGGAGGTCGTCGTCGGAGAAGCGGCCCCACCGGGACCGGCGGTCGCGGACCTCCAGGTAGCCGCGGTCCCGGTCGCCGGAGCGCAGCGGCACCACGATCACGTCCCAGGCGCCGCGGGCGGACAGTGCGGCGAGCACCGCGGGATCGCTGCTGCGGTCGCTGGACGCCATGGCCGCGCCCGCGTCGCTGGCGGTGGCCAGCAGCGGGTCGCCGATGGCCGGCATCGGAATGGTCAGCGGCCCCTCCGGACCCGCCGCGATGGTCCGCGGCCCGGTCGCCTGATCGGTGACGTGCAGCACCGCCACCTGGGCATTGAGCTGGTCGCGGACCTGCTCGACCAGTCCGAGCCACTCGTCCTTGTCCCGGCCGACGGCGCTGACGCTGCGGCCGAACGCGTACATCCCGGCCAGGTCGGCGTGCTGGCGCAGGAAACTCGAGTAGTTGCGGTACAGCAGGCCCAGCACCAGCAGCAATCCGATGCACAGCACCGGGCCACCCATCGAGGAGTTCCACACCGTGAACCCGACCAGCGCCAGCCCGACGATCACCGCCGCGGTGAGCATCGAGCGGAGCACCACTCGGGTCAGGGGTTCCGCGGGGCCGATCAGGCGGTAGGCGACCCCCACGGCCAGCGCGGACACCAGCGCGCCGAGCAGCACGCCGATGGCCACCGGCAAGTACCGATCACCGACCACGCCCAGGCCGACCCCACGGTCCACGGCCGCGGAGATGGCCATGACGGCCACCGCCGTGCCGCTCTCCACGGCGATCAGCGCCAGGTTCATCAGGTTGTTGCGCCAGCTGTCCCGGCGTATCAGGTACACCACGAACCCGGAGGCCAGGTACACCACCCCGACCATCCAGGGCGGCAGCAGCAGCACCCCGATCACCAGCGGCAGCTCGGACAGGCTCACCAGCAGCGTCTCGGTGCGCACCTCGACCCGCAGCGGGAACAGCTCGCAGATGATGAAGGCGGCGATCATCAGCGGCCAGGCGTACAGCGGCGGGTTGTCCAGCGGCACGTCGGGCCCGGCCAGCAGCACCGGGATCCACATGACCGCGGAGACCGCGAGCAGCACACCGGCGGCGACCGGGAACACCGTCCGGCTGCTGAGCTGGCGCTGGGCGGGGGCGCTTGTCTGAGGACTGGTCACGACCGCGTCCGTGGGATGCCGGCTGGCGGCAGCAGGGCACACCGGTGACGCGCGGCGAACCGCGTCGCGTCCCGGTACCGTGCGAGGCCCGAACGAGGCACACACGGAGCGTAACTCGGTCGGGGGTATTCATCTAGTCCCGTTATATACCCGAACGGGCATTTTTTGGCCCAAATTCGTCATCCGATCGGGGATATATCGCCCTGCTCGCTTCACCCTGCGTAACGGTCCGGCGACAAACGGTCAGCCAGGCCCCAGATGGCCGACGAGACGTCAGGGTCGAAACGTCAGATCCGGGCGCAGGGGTCGGGCGCGGTGGGCCTCGACGTCCTCGGACCGGTGGTGGCAGGTGAGAGATTCGAACTCCCG
>JBIQML010000609.1:0-3129 GCA_044463405.1 Nakamurella lactea
GGACCAACCTGACCGGAGCGTTCCTGTGCGCCCGCGAGGCGTTTCGCGCGATGAAGGAGCAGGATCCACAGGGCGGCCGCATCATCAACAACGGCTCGGTGTCGGCGCACGTGCCGCGCGCGAACTCGGTCGCCTACACGGCCTCCAAACACGCGATCACCGGGTTGACCCGTTCGCTGTCGCTGGACGGGCGACCCTACCGGATCGCCTGCGGCCAGATCGATATCGGTAACGCGGTGACGCGGTCCTCCGGCACCATGCCGGGCTTCCTGACCGCCGGCGGCGAACCGACGATGGACGTCGCCGAGGTGGCCCGCGCCGTGGGACACATGGCCTCGTTGCCGCTGGAGGCCAACATCCAATTCATGACGATCATGGCCACCGCCATGCCCTACATCGGGCGGGGCTGAGCACGGGCTCCACGGCCCGCCTGTCGGCGCGACCCCGACTCCCCTGTGCAGCTTTAGCCTGTCAGCCGCGCACCCGCTGCAGCACCGCCTCGGAGAACTGCGCCGTGCCCGCGGTGCCGCCGATGTCGGCTGTCGCATGGCCCTCCGCCAACGCGGCCTGCAGCGCGCACAGCACCCGGTCGGCCGCCGCCTGCTCGCCCAGGTGCTCGAGCATCATCGCGCCCGCCCAGATCGCGCCGGCCGGGTTCGCCACCCCCCGGCCGGCCAACATCGGCGCGCTGCCGTGGATCGGTTCGAACATCGCGGGGCCGGAACCGGATCCCGCGGGCCCTCCGATGTTCCCGGACGCAGCAAGACCGAGACTGCCCTGCAGGGCAGCGCCGAGGTCGGTCAGGATGTCGCCGAACAGGTTGCTGGCCAGCACGATCCCGAACTGCCCCGGGTTCATCACCATCTCGTAGGCGGCGGCGTCCACCAGCATGGGGCGCCAGGACACGTCCGGGTACTCGGCGGCCACGCCCGCGACCACCCGGTCCCAGAACACCATCGAGTGTCGCAGCGCATTGGACTTGGTGATGCTGATCAGGTTCCGCTTCCGGACGCGCGCCAGGTCGAAGGCGTACCGGGCCACGCGCTCGGTGCCCGCCCGGGTGAAGCGCGAGACCTGCTCGGCGACATCGTCACCGTCGTGCCCGAGGTCGCTGTACTCGCCCTCGGTGTTCTCCCGGACGAAGACCATGTCCACCTCGTCCGGCCGACGCGCCGACAGGGTTCCGGGCACGCCGGGCAGCCACCGGATCGGCCGCAGATTGACGAACAGGTCGAACTCCCGGCGGATCGCCAGCACCAGCCCCCACACCGGGATCGCATCCGGCACGCGCGGATCGCCGACCGCCCCGAAGTAGATGGCATCGTAGCGGCGTAGGGTCTCGAACGCGTCATCCGGCATCATGGCGCCCTCACGGAGGTACCGCTCCGAGTTCCAGGCCCACTCGTCCCAGCGCCACGCGACTCCGGCCGGGCCGAGCGCGGCCTGCAGAACCGGCAACGCGGCCGCCACGACCTCCGGCCCGACGCCGTCACCGGGGATCACCGCGATGGCCCGATTCATCGAGCAACCTCCTGAACGGATCGACACCGTCAACACCAGCAAGACCACCGGAACGCCACGCCACCGGGCTTCCAGCGGACACACCATCACGTGACCCGGCCGGCGCGAGCAGCGACCACCGGGCGACGTGACCGGCACCGGGTGGCGCGGTTGACGAATCATGCGACGAGGTGAATGCTACATCCCGGACTCTGGATCCAGGATTCGCGACACCCGGGACGGGAGTCCTCGGGACGTGGAAAGCGTCCTCGGCGGCGCGACGGGCCGCGTCGGCCCGCTCGGCAGGAGGCACCATGGCGCTGGGACAGCCGCGCATCAGCGTGGCCGACGAGGTCGCGCAGGAACTGCGCAGCCGGATCCTGGCCGGCCGCTACCAGCCGGGAATGCGCCTGCGCCAGGAGGAACTCGCCGCCGACATGGACGTGAGCCGGACCCCCATCAGGGAGGCCATGCGCACGCTGGAGCGTGAGGGCCTGGTGGTGTCCGAGAGACACGGAGGGGTCAGCGTCACCCCCCGAAGCCCCGGCACCCTCGCCAGCGCCTACGAGTTGCGAGAGGTGGTGGACGGACTGGCCGCGCGCCTGGCCGCCGGTGCCGTCGACGACGCGCTGCGCCGACGCCTCGGTGACGAGCTCGCCAGGCAGCGACGGATCCTCGATCGCACCTGGTCACCGGACGACTGGACCGCCGCGAACACCAGCTTCCACGGCGCCATCATGGCTGCCGGCAACAACCCCTACGTCGGCACCCTGGTCCCCTTCGTGGCGATGACGAGCCAGGTGTTCCGGCCCATGAGCGTGCTGGGCCGGGACCGGGCCGAGCAGGCCTACGCGGAGCACTCGGCGATCGCCGACGCGGTCCTCGGTGGCGACGCGCCCCGCGCGGAAAGGCTGGCACGCCGGCACATCCGAGGCACCCGGCGGGCGCTCAAGGTGGACGACGGCACCACCGCGAACGCCACCAGCACCGCCAGCCCCGCCGACGCAGGCAGCAATGCCGGGCGGGCCGGCACTGCGGCCCCCGGCGGCGCACCCGCCGCCCCCACCGGTCGTGGAAGGACGTCGGTCGGCTCTCGGCGGGCGACCCCACGACTAAACGCCCAAGAAGCAGTGCGAACAACGCGAACAGCACGGTCAACACGGTCAACACAGGGAGGTACACGATGACGAGGATGCGAGGCCGGGCCACGGCCGGTGTGGCAGTGGCTCTGGGGATATCGATGGTGCTGGCGGCCTGCGGTAGCGCACCGTCGGTGCCGGGGGCCAGCGGTTCGGGATCCGCCAGCGCGAGCTCCGGCAGCGCAAGTTCGGCAGGTCCCGGCAGCGCCTCCTCGAGCAGCGCCGCCTCGGGGAGCGCCAGCGCAGGATCGAGCGCCAGTTCGAGCGCCGGTTCCAGCTCCGCAGGCTCGAGCTCCGCCGGCTCCAGTTCCGGCAGCGCGAGCTCGGCAAGTTCCGGCGGCGCCGCCAGCGGCTCGCAGACCACCCCGTCCACCGCGGCCGGCGGCGACCTGCCGGTCGGGGTTCCGGTGCCGTTCACCGGCCAGTACTCCTGGGTCGGGCAGTACGTGATGGATGCGGCCACCCCGATGGTCAAGCAGATCAACCAGTC
>JBIQML010000610.1:0-3122 GCA_044463405.1 Nakamurella lactea
GCCGATCCGTGATGCGGCTGCTTGAGCACGTCGGCGTGCAGGTCCGTGCCCGAGTCGAGCAGCGCCTGCTGGGCGGGTTGCTCGATGTCCCCGTCCATCAGTATCCGCACGCCACGGTCCACCGCCATCATCACCACCGAGTCGTTGTTCGGGTCGGAGTCGGTGCCGTGGTAGGCCGCCGACGGGCCGAGCACCGTCAGCGTGAGATCGCCGCCGGACCAGTGCGTTCCGAGGGTCAGTTGCACCACCGGGATGTGCCGGGAGGCAGCCGTGTCGAGCACCTCGCGCCACGCGGCGGCGGGTTCCCGATCCGGGCCCACGCCGATGGCGCCGACGCTGCGGCCGTGCAGGGCGCCGGTCAGGCCTCCGACATGGTCTGCGTGCAGGTGGGTGAGCACCAGCAGCGGGATGCTGGACACGTCCAGCCGATCCAGACAGGCGTCCATCAGGGCCGGATCCGGGCCGGTGTCCACCACGACCGCGGTGCCCGGCGTTCCGGTGGGCAGCACCATGCCGTCGCCCTGCCCGACCTCGCAGGCGGTCAGCAGCCAGCCCGGCAGCGGCCAGCCGACCGTCGTCACCTGCGCGGGGACCAGCACGACCACCGCCCCGGCGGCGGCGGCCGCCACCGCGGCGCGCAGCCGGCGGTGTCGCAGGGCCAGCAGTCCGGCGATCAGCAGGGCGGATAGCGCCGCGACCCCCGCCGGGCTGGCCGGCCAGGGCACGGTGGCGGACGGCCAGCGGGCCAGATGGTGGGCCACACCCGTGATCCACCCGAGCAGCGGCCCGTCGGCTCGTGCCAGGAGCCTGCCGGCCGCCGGCCACCACGGTCCGACCGCCGTGCAGGCCAGCCCGATCAGCATGGCCGGTGCCACCACCGGCGCGACGGCGATGTTCGCCGGGATCGCGGCCAGGGACACGGTGCCGCTGATCGCGGCGATCACCGGCATGGTCGTCACCTGCGCCGCAGCCGGTAGCACCAGAAGCTGAGCCCAGCCTCGCGGGACCCCCTTGCGCTGCAACGCCTTCGTCCACACCGGCGCGATCAGCACCAGACCGGCGGTGGACTGCACGGACAGCGCGAACCCGGCGCTGACGGCGAGTTCCGGGTCGATCAGCAGCAACGCGAGCACCGCCGCGGCCAGGCCGGGCAGTGCCGCTCGAGCCCGCCCGAGAACCGCGGCCGCCATGCCGATCACCCCCATCACCACGGCGCGGAGCACCGACGGCTGGGGACCGACCAGCACCACCAGCCCAGCGAGGGTGACCGCGGCGCCGATCGCCGAGAGGCGGGGCCCGGTGCGCCGCAACAACAGCAGGACCAGCCCACACACCAGCGCGACGTGCGAGCCGGAGACGGCGACCAGATGGGTGAGCCCGGTCGCCTTGGCATCGGCGGTCAGATCGGGCCCGATGCCGGCGGTGTCGCCGACCACCAGGCCACGCAACAGTCCCGCACGCTCGGGATCCAGCACGCTCGCCGACTGCGCCAGCGAACGCCGCGCCGCGACCGCCCACGCCGACCACCACGGCGGTTCGCTGATGATCTCCGGCGGCCCGACGGCCCGCAACGTCACGCCGGGAACGGTGGCGAAGGCATCCGGCGCGGTAACGCCGCGCACCCGCAAGACCTCGCCGGTCACGACAGCCGCCCAGTCGCCGCCGGTGCCGAACACCGTCACCGTGACACCGGACGTGGTGACGCCGCCGCGGATGTCGGCGCGCCGGGCGCGAGCAGCTACTCGCGACCGTCCGTCGTCGGCCGCACCGCTCTCGTGCACTCCCCCGCTGCCGGTCTGATCGTCCTCACTCGCGGTGGGGAACGGCGAGTCCACCGGCGACGGATCGGCGGTGACGACGACCTCGACAGCTGCCCAGTCGCCGCGGGAAGCGGCCTGTACCAAAGGATCCGCGGCCGCGGACTGCACTCGCAACGCCGAGAGTGCGATCGCCGCAAGCAGGCACAGCAGCGCGGCAGCGGCGCCGCGGCCGGCACGGGCGGGCAGCGCGGAGGACGTTCCGGTGACGAGCACCGGCGACCCGCGGCGGCCGTGGGCCCGAACGAGTGCCGCGCACCCGCCACTCCCGAGACCGGCCAGCAGTCCGACGCACACCCACCAGGCGGCCGGTGTCGCCCACAACCCGATGAGGCTGCCCAGCCACACCGCCGCAGCGGCCGGCACCAATCGCAGGTCCAGCGGCGGTGGCGCCTCCTGCTCGGTCCAGCGGCGGCTCACGGTGTGCCCGCCAGCATCCGGGTCGGGCGCACCGTCATACCGTCACGTGCGGGGCGATCTTGGCGTAGGTGGCGGGGCCGATCCCGGAAATCGCCTGCAACTGCTCGATGCTGGTGAACGGACCGTGATCGGTGCGCCACGCGATGATCGCGGCCGCCGTGACGGGGCCGACGCCCGGAAGCTCCTCCAGTTCGGTCTCGTCGGCGCTGTTGAGGTTCACCGGAGCCTGCGAGCCGACCGGGAGGGATGGACCGATCGCGGCGCCGCCGGTCTTCGCCGTGGCCGCCTGCAGGGTGCTGCCGGTGGGCGCGGCCACCACCACCGAGTCCCCATCGGACAGGTGCGCGGCCAGGTTCAGTCCGGTCAGATCATCGGGGTCCAGCGGTCCGCCGGCCGCCGCGATGGCATCCGCCACCCGAGCCCCGGCCGGCACCGTGACCAGGCCGGGGTGGCGCACCTTGCCGGTGACGGAGACCAGGATGGGGCCGGTAGGGGTGGTCTCGGCGGTGGACGCGGGAGATCCGGAGGCACCGGACGCCGGTGCCACCCCCGCCGCCGATACGCTCGGAGCCGTCCCGCTGGGCTCCGTCGCGCTGGTCCGGACGAGTGCGGGCGACACACCGGTCGTGGTGGCCGACAGCGCGATCGGGGCGACGGGCTGCGCCTGCGGCCGGCCCCACCACACACCGACGGCGGCCACCACGGCCGCCAAGGCGGCGATCACCGACAGCAGGACCGCCCCACGACGGCCGGGGTCGACGCGGGCGCCGCGCAGCGGCTCCGGCACCCACCGCTCGGCCAGCGCGCCCCAGGGCCCGCGGTGGACCGCTCGCGCCGCCCTCCCGGGGCGGTCCGGTGGCTCGAGCTCGGCGCCGACGGCGCGGC
>JBIQML010000611.1:0-3087 GCA_044463405.1 Nakamurella lactea
TGTTCGTCGGCGTCGGCGCCTCCCGGGTGCGCGACCTGTTCGAGCAGGCCAAGGCCAACGCGCCGGCGATCATCTTCGTCGACGAGATCGACGCCGTCGGCCGACACCGCGGCGCCGGCATGGGCGGCGGCCACGACGAGCGCGAGCAGACCCTGAACCAGTTGCTGGTCGAGATGGACGGGTTCGAGACGAAGGGCGGCATCATCCTGATCGCCGCCACCAACCGGCCGGACATCCTGGACCCGGCGCTGCTGCGGCCCGGCCGGTTCGACCGGCAGATCCCCGTTGGATCGCCGGACCTGAAGGGCCGTGAGGCGATCCTGCAGGTGCACGCCAGGGGCAAGCCGTTCGGGCCGGATGTGGACTTCACCGCGCTGGCCAAGCGCACCGTCGGCATGTCCGGCGCCGACCTGGCCAACGTGATCAACGAGGCGGCGCTGCTGACCGCCCGGGAGAACGGCACGGTGATCACGGCGGCGGCGCTGGAGGAGTCGGTCGACCGGGTGGTCGGCGGGCCGGCGCGCAAGGGCCGGATCATCTCCGAGAGGGAGAAGAAGATCACCGCCTACCACGAGGGTGGGCACGCGCTGGCGGCCTGGGCGATGCCCGACCTGGAGCCGGTGTACAAGGTGACGATCATGCCGCGCGGGCGGACCGGCGGGCATGCGCTGGTGGTCCCGGAGGACGACAAGAACCTGATGACCCGCTCGGAGATGATCGCCAGGCTGGTGATGGCGCTGGGCGGGCGGGCGGCCGAGGAACTGGTGTTCGCCGAGCCCACCACCGGAGCGTCCTCCGACATCGCCATGGCGACCAAGATCGCCCGGTCCATGGTCACCGAGTACGGCATGAGCGCCAAGCTGGGCGCGGTCAAGTACGGCAGCGGTGACGACGAGCCCTTCCTGGGCCGCACCTACGGCCACCAGGCCGAGTACTCGATCGAGGCGGCGCGGGAGATCGACGAGGAGATCCGGGCCCTGATCGAGGCGGCGCACACCGAGGCATGGGCGGTGCTGAACACCAACCGCGACGTGCTGGACGTGCTGGCCGGCAAGCTGCTGGAGAAGGAGACCGTCGAGCGCAAGGAGCTCGAGGTGATCTTCGCCGACGTCACGAAGCGTCCCAGGATCACCGCGTTCGACGAGTTCGGCACCCGGCTGCCGTCGGACCGGCCGCCCATCAAGACGCCGGGCGAGCTGGCGATGGAGCGTGGCGAGCCGTGGCCGCCGCCGGAACCGCCGCGCAAGCCGCGCGGGGCGGCGGCGAACCAGCCGGTGCCGGTGGGGACGCCGTACCCCGGCCAGCAACAGCCGGCGTATCCGGGCCAGCAGCAGCCGTATCCCGGTCACCAGCAGCCGGCATATCCCGGCCAGCAGCACCAGGGCCAGCAGGGCGGACAGCCGAGTCAGCAGCCGGCCGGGGTGTATCCCGGCGGTCCGGCCCCGTACCCGGCCCCGCCATCCTGGACCGGCGGTGTGCTGCCCGGACCGCTGGGCCCGATGCGCGGCTGGGGCGAGCAGGGCGGTCAGCCGCCGCCCCCGAACGGTGGCGAGCCGGGGCACAGCAACGGCGCCGCCGACCATGCCGACCGGCAGTACCCGGGCGCTCCGGGCCGGCCGTCGTCCAGCAACGGCAACGGACACGCCGGGCCGGGCGGGCTGCACCGGGGCGGGCGGCACGGCGCAGACGACGACGCACCGCGCGACCCCTGGGCTCCTCCGGAAGAGCCGCGCCGGTGACGGTGGACTCGCTGGACGGTGAGGCCGGCCGTGGCGATGTCGGCCGGCGCACCGGGTTCGATCAGGCCAGGGCCGAGGCCGCGGTGCGGGAGCTGTTGATCGCGGTCGGCGAGGACCCGGACCGGGAGGGCCTGCTGGCCACCCCCGGCCGGGTGGCGCGGGCCATGGCCGAGCAGTTCGCCGGGCTCCGGGAGGACCCGGACGACGTGCTGGACACCTCGTTCGACGAGAACCATGCCGAGATGGTGCTGGTGCGCGACATCAACCTGTACTCCACTTGCGAGCACCACCTGGTCCCGTTCTTCGGCAAGGCCCACGTGGGCTACATCCCCGGCCGGGACGGCCGGATCACCGGGCTGTCCAAGCTGGCGCGGCTGGTCGACGGGTACGCCCGCCGGCCGCAGGTGCAGGAGCGGCTGACCACCCAGATCGCCGATGCGCTGGTGCGCCGCCTCGACCCCGCCGGAGTGATCGTGGTGATCGAGGCGGAGCATCTGTGCATGGCCATGCGCGGGGTGCGCAAGCCGGGGGCGGTGACGACGACCTCGGCGGTTCGCGGGATCTTCCAGTCCCAGGCGCGCACCCGCGCGGAGGCGATGAGCCTGATCACGGGCCGGTGATCGCCCGTGCACACGGATGGGCCGGGGGGACGGCGGTGACGATGACCACCCCGACCGCGTTCCCGGTGTTCGGGCCCCGGCCGTGGGTGCTGGGGGTGCTCAACGTCACCCCGGACTCGTTCTCCGACGGCGGCCGCTGGGCGGACACCGAGTCGGCCATCGCGCGCGGGCTGCAACTGGTGGCCGACGGCGCCGACATCGTCGACGTCGGCGGCGAATCCACCAGGCCCGGCGCGCACCGGGTGGACGCCGCCACCGAGCGCGGCCGGGTCATCCCGGTGATCACCGCCCTGGCCAGGCGCGGCGTGCGCTGCTCGGTGGACACCACCCGCGCCGAGGTGGCAGCCGCCGCCCTGAGTGCGGGTGCGGTGCTGGTCAACGACGTCTCCGGCGGGATGGCCGATCCGGGGATGGCCGCCCTGGTGGCCGATGCCGGCGTGCCGTGGGTGCTGATGCACTGGCGGGGGCCCAGCGACACCATGGATTCGCTGGCGCAGTACCGGGACGTGGTGGCCGACGTGAGGGCGGAGCTGCTGGCCCGGGTGGACGCCGCGCTGGCCGCCGGGGTGGACGAGCGCAGCCTGATCATCGACCCCGGGCTCGGCTTCGCCAAGGACGCCGGGCACAACTGGCAGCTGCTGGCCCACCTGGACGAGCTGGTCTCACTCGGGCTCCCGGTGCTGGTCGGCGCCTCCCGCAAGCGCTTCCTCGGCCAGCTGCTCGCGGAT
>JBIQML010000612.1:0-3069 GCA_044463405.1 Nakamurella lactea
CATCCCGGCGTCGCTGTTCTCCGCGTCGTTCTTCCCGATCAGCCAGTTGCCGTGGGCGGTGCGCTGGCTGGCGGTGTGCTCCCCGCTGTGGCACGGCAACGAGCTGGCGCGCGACGCGGCGCTGGGCGGGCTGCCCGGCTGGCAGGTGGCGATGCACCTGGTGGTGCTGGTCGCGCTGTTCGTGGCGGGCTTCGCGCTGGCCAGGCGCCGGTTCCGGATCAGGCTGGCGTCCTGAGATGGGCGGGCAGGTGCGGGGAAAGGCGGCGGTGACGGAGCCCGCCGAGCAGCCCACCGCGCGGCAGGTGGCGCCGCTGCTGTTGCGGATCATCCCGATGCGGCTGTATGCCGGCCGCTCGCATGTGGTGATGGAGCGCTCGCTGCACACCTCCCGGACCTTCAAATGGACGCTGATCTCCGGGTTCTTCGAGCCGCTGTTCTACCTGCTGGCGATGGGCGCCGGCATGGGGTCACTGATCGGTACCGTGCAGGGCCCGACCGGACCGGTCGCCTACGCGGCGTTCATCGCACCCGGGCTACTGGCGACCTCCGCGATGAACGGCGCGGTGTTCGACTCCACCGTGAACGTGTTCTTCAAGCTGCGCTACGCCAAGACCTACGACGCGATGCTGGCGACCTCGCTGGGGCCGATGGACGTGGCGCTGGGGGAGATCGGCTGGGCGCTGGGCCGCGGCGCCGCCTACGCCATCGCGTTCGAGATCGTGATGGCGGCGCTGGGGCTGCTGTACTCCCCGTGGGCGGTGCTGGCGGTGCCGGCGGCCATCCTGATCGCGTTCGGCTTCGCCGCCGTGGGCATGGCGATCTGCACGTTCCTGCGGACCTTCCAGCATCTGGACTGGGTCACCATGTCGCTGATGCCGATGTTCCTGTTCTCCACCACGTTCTACCCCCTGGACGTCTATCCCCGAGGCGTGCAGATCCTGGTCGAGTGCCTGCCGCTGTACCACGGCATCGAGCTGATCCGAGGCCTGACGCTCGGAGCGGTGAATGTCGGGATGCTCGGGCATGCCGCCTATTTCGTGGCGATGGCGGTGGCGGGCGTGGCCGTGACCGCCCGCCGGCTGGAGAAGCTGCTGCTGACCTGACGGCCCGTGTCAGCCCGCGGCCAGCAGCGTGTCCCGGCTCGTCACCGCCCGGTACCAGGTGGTGACCCGGGTGGGGTCGGTGAGCGTGAGCACCCCGATCGTCAGCGAGCCGTCCGTGGTGACGGAGTCGATGCCGAAGAAGTCGGACCAGGGCCGCTGCGACTGCAGGCTCCGGCCGTCGGTGATCAGTCCGCGGAGTGCCTCGGCATTGGCCCTGGCGGCGTCGGCGTCGGCGTTGGCCAGCACGATGACGGTGCGGGGCGACCCGTCGACCAGGGTCTCGCCGATGCCGGCCAACAGATACGGCTTGAGCGCGTGCTTGCGCATCTCGGCGATGACCTTCTTGGCCTGCTCGGGAGACTGCCCGGGAGAACTGGCGAGGGGATTGAGCAGTTGCTGGCCGAGGATCATTGCCGAGTACACGCCGTTGTCATCCAGCGCTGCGGCAACGGCGAGGTGGGCGTCGTCGGCGGCCAGCGATGTCGAGCCGGGGCCGTCGGTGGCGTCCAGCAGCGCGTGCATGGTGTCGTCGTCCCGGCTGTACAGGAACGTCGAAGGATCGGGGAACGCTATCCGGCGGGACTGGCCCAGGTCGGTGAACAGGCCGGTGTAACGCTTGGTGACGTCCATCTTCAGGTCGTCCATCCAACGGTAGAACGCGTGCCCGTGGTAGCTGGGCGTGGTCAGATCGTCCGCCCAGGTGGTGTTGTTCCGGAAGGTCGCGTCGATGGCCGAGGTGTCGAAATTGCCGAGGGCGGCGATCGCGTTGCGGGGTGGTTGTCCGGCCTGCACGTCCGCGGCGATGTCGGACGCGAGGATCGGCGGCCCGGCCGGGGAGACGGGACGCGCCAGTTGCGTGAGGAGGTCGGAGCCGACCATGCCGATCTTCCTGTCCCGGTTGGTGGTCAGGTCCATCGCGTACTCGGTCTGTGCCTTGCCGGCGGCGTCGGGCATCGTCAGGCCACCGGCGGCGGCTGCCTTCCAGTAGAGGTTGATCACGACGGCGTCGTCACCGGCGACCGAGGCGGGCACCAACGCGAGCATGCCCTGGATGGTCGCGTCCTTCCGTGACGTGTCCTCGGCGCCGGTGGTGCCCACCGTTCCGGCGGCAGTGCCGGCGGGGGCGCTGACGGTGCTGGCGGGGGAGCTGACGGAGCTGGACGAGGTGCCGGCGGTGTCGCCGGTGGTGCTTGTCGTGCTGCTGCTGAGGCTGCCACTGGCGGCATCGCCTCCGGACACGGCCGTGCTGCTGGTGCCGATCACGCCGCTCCCGGCGATGCCACCGCCGGAGTTGCAGGCGGCCAGGCCGGCCAGCAGGGTGGTACAGGCCAGCAGGGCGGTGGCGCGTTTCATGACATCCCCCGTCATATCGACGCCGGTACCTGATGGCCACCGACGATGGCCCGCTATTGCAACACATCGCCGCGCCGCGGTGGCCGGAATTGCTCCACGTCGGCGGCCCCACCACGATCCGCGCCGCGGTGTGGGATACTGAGCGGGTACGGACCCGGGGCGACCCGGCCCGTACCCGCCCCGGCCGTCGGCCGGACGCGCGGGACTCCGGTGCGTGACAGGCGCCGTACCTGGCGGGGACGAGTGACAGCCGTCGCCCCGGACGAGTCCTGCCACGCCCGCTGCTCGCGGTGGGGCGGCATCCCACCAGCTTCCCGCTGCTCCGACGGCGCAGCGGACACGATTTCCGCGACGGATCCCTGCGCGGACGCGTTCCACACGCGCCCGGGGGTCGGCGGGAGAGGACTTTCCACAGTGCCGAAATCACCCACAGCGTCCCGCACCACCCCCACACCCGGCCCTGCACCGGACCTGACCACCGCCCTGGCCGACCTGCCCCTCCGCGTCCGCGTGCACGACCTGGCCCGGCGGGCCGGACTGAACTCCAAGCAGGCGATCGCCGCCCTGGCCGAGGCCGGTGTCGAGGTCGGCTCCGCGTCGTCCTCGGTCGACC
>JBIQML010000613.1:0-3067 GCA_044463405.1 Nakamurella lactea
CACCCTGGTCGCACTGTCGCTGTGGATGGCCGGGTTCGCCGGCAACATCAGGCTCACCATCGAGTTGCGCGAGACCCGCGACGAGCTGGCCAGGGCGGCGGTGGCGGCCGAGCGGGCCCGTATCGGCCGCGACCTGCACGACATCCTCGGCCACTCGCTGACGGCCATCGCCGTCAAGGCCGGTCTGGCGCGGCGGCTGATCGACCGGGACACCCCGGCGGCCGCCACCGAGATCACTGACGTGCAGCGGCTGGCCCGCGAAGCCCTCGCCGATGTGCGGGCCACCGCCGCCGGGTACCGCGACGTGTCGCTGGCCGGGGAACTGGCGGTGGCACGATCCGTGCTCACGGCGGCCGGGATCCAGCCGGACCTGCCGACCGCGGTGGACGACGTGAGCCCCGCAGGGCGGGAGCTGTTCGGCTACGTGGTGCGGGAGGCGGTGACGAACATCGTGCGGCACTCCGACGCCCGGCGCTGCAGCGTCGAGCTGACCCGCTCCAGCGTGCAGATCACCGACGACGGACGCGGAACGGGTCGCGGCGCACTCGACAGCGCCGGCGCCGCAGGCGCCACCGGCGCCGCTCGCACCGGCGCCGCTCGCACCGGCGACGTGGGGCCGGGGCGGGGTCCGGTCCGCGGCGGGGGACTGCGCGGGCTGGCCGAGCGGGTCAGTGCCGCTGGCGGCACGCTGGTGGCCGGACCGCTGGACGGCGGCGGGTTCCGGGTGCTGGCCACGCTGCCGGTCCCGCAGCCCCTGGAGACCGACCGGACCCCACCCGCCGGCCGTGAGGCGCCCGCCCCCGCGACACCCGTCACCGCCACGCCGTCGACGCCGGGTCCGGCGCGGTGATCCGCGTCCTGCTGGCGGATGACCAGGCGCTGATCCGCGGTGCGCTGGCGGCGCTGTTGGCCACCGAGTCGGACCTGCGGGTGGTCGCCGAGGTCGGCCGGGGTGACGAGGTGGTGGACGCCGCGGTGCGCAGCACCCCGGACGTCGCGTTGCTGGACGTGCAGATGCCGGGCCTGGACGGGCTGGCCGCCGCGGCGGCGCTGCGCGAGCGGTTGCCGTCCTGCCGGGTGCTGATGCTGACCACCTTCGGGCGGCCCGGGTACCTGCGGCGCGCGCTGGAGTCCGGTGCGTCCGGGTTCCTGGTCAAGGACGCGCCCCCGGATGAGCTGATCGACGCGATCAGGCGGGCGCACGCCGGGCTGCGGGTGGTCGATCCGGCCCTGGCGGTGGAGAGCCTGGCCGTCGGGGACTCGCCGCTGACCGCCCGGGAGTGCGACGTGCTGGCGGCCGCCGCCGACGGATCGACGGTCGCGGAGATCGCCGGCCGGCTGTACCTGTCCGAGGGCACCGTGCGCAACTACCTGTCCAGCGTGATCGGCAAGACCGGCGCGCGCACCAGGGCCGATGCGGTGCGCATCGCCACCGATCGCGGCTGGATCTGATCCGCCGGTCGCCGAGTTGCCGCCCAGCCGCCGAGTCGTGGGTGCCGGACGCGGTATGGCGCGTCGTGACACCCGCGACCGCAGGGGCCGTGGTCAGGCCAGCAGGTGCCGCAGGAATCCCTCCGGCTCGTGCAGGAACGCCCGCCAGCGCTGCACCATCTCCAGGTCTTCCCACCGGGTCGCCCGCCACCCCCACTCGCCCAGTTCGATCAGCGTGGCGCCCGGCAGGGACGCGATCAGCGGGGAGTGCGTCGCCACGATCACCTGGCTGCCCTCGGCCCGCAGCGTGTCCAGCAGCGACACCAGCGCCAGGCAGGAGGAGAACGACAGCGCCGACTCCGGCTCGTCCAGGAAGTACATGCCGACGTCGTTGAAGCGCGCGCCGAGCACCGCCAGGAACGACTCGCCGTGGCTGCGGGCCAGCAGCGGACGGCCGTCCCAGGACCGCTCGGTGGACCCGGTCTGCCGGTCCCGCGCGGCCAGGTACCCGTGCATCGCCTCGGCGCGCAGAAAGAACCCGGACCGGGCGGCCATCGGCGCGGTCTGCAGGGTGATCCAGGACGCCAGCGGGGACTCGTCACCCACCGAAGACGGGCCGACCAGATCGCCTCCCAACCGGGGATACCGGCCGGCCAGCGCCTCCACGATCGTGCTCTTGCCCGACCCGTTCTCGCCGATCAGCACCGTCACACCGGCCGGCACGTCCCAACCCTCGGCCAGCAACTGGGCCACCGCGGGGATCCGGGCGGCCCAGCCTCCCGGCGGTTCGTCCAGGTCGGTCCGCACCTGAACCCGCAGCAGGTGCCGTGCGGCGTCGGTCATGGGCACGATTGGACCACGGGCCGGCGGCCGGTCGTCGCCGCCGCCCGCCCGGCAGGCCTGCTGGCATGATTGACACCGCCGACGCCGCGCCCGTCGGTCACCGGTCGACCCGCCACGCGCCGTGCCACCGAGCCGGAGAGGAGTGCCCATGCACCTGGGCCGGACGCTGCTGCGCTGGCTCGCGGGCACCCTGGTGGTTGGCGTGCTGGTGGTGGCCGGGATCGCGGCGCGCATCGTGCAGTTCGGCCACGCCGATCAGCACGCCGCGGCGGACAGCATCGTGGTGCTCGGTGCCGCGCAGTACAACGGGCGCCCGTCGCCGGTGTTCGCCGCCCGGCTGGATCACGCCGCCGACCTGTACCGCGGCGGCGCTGCGCAGCACATCATCACGCTGGGCAGCAACCAGCCCGGCGATGCGGTCACCGAGGGGGAGGCCGGCCGGCAGTACCTGGCAGACGCCGGCATCCCGGACTCCGCGCTGCTGGCCGTCGGCACCGGCAACGACACCCTGATCAGCCTGCGCGCGGCGGCCCGGGCCATGCACGACCACGGCTGGACCTCCACGATCATCGTCACCGACCCCTGGCACGAGGCCCGCTGCCGGATGATCGCCCGCGACCTGGGGCTGGCCGTGCAGGTATCGCCGGTGACGAGCGGCCCGGCGGCCGCCGGTTCCGTCGAGTTGCGCTACATCCAGCGGGAGGTGCTGGGCACGCTGTTCTACCGGCTGCTCGGCGGGTCCTCCGGCGCCGGATCGGCGGTGATCTGACCCGATGGCGGCACCCGTGACGGC
>JBIQML010000614.1:0-3061 GCA_044463405.1 Nakamurella lactea
TCGTTCTCGTCGCAATCGGCGGCGTGCGGGGCGATCTCCCGCTCGGCGAGCTCACGGATCGCGGCCCGCACGGCGTGCTGGTCCTCGCTGAGGCTGAACTGCTCGTCACTGGACACGGTGCTGCTCCTCGCTGCTGCGCCGCCACCGGTGTGGCGAGCCCGAAACGGTCCCGGACGTCGATCCGGCGGGAATGTGCCCATGGTAGGGCGCAGGTTCAGTGCCCCGTCCGGTCGCGTAGCGCGGCGTGCTTGGCCAGCACGGAGGCCCGCAGGTCGTCGCCGTACGCCGCCAGCCGCGCCGACAGCGCACGCCCGTCAGGGTCGGTCGCCGTCGCGAGGATGCGCACCGCCAGCAGTGCCGCGTTGGCCGCGCCGTCCACCGACACGGTCGCCACCGGGACGCCGGAGGGCATCTGCACGATCGACAGCAGCGAGTCCAGGCCGTCCAGGGAGACCAGCTTGACCGGCACGCCGATCACCGGCAGCACGGTCGCCGCGGCCAGCATGCCCGGCAGGTGCGCCGCGCCGCCAGCCCCGGCGATGATCACCCGCAGCCCCCGGCCGGACGCCGCGGCGGCGTAGTCCAGCATCCGCTGCGGGGTGCGGTGCGCGGAGTACACGCCCACCTCGTAGGGCACGGCGAAGTCGTCCAGCACCGCCGCCGCCGCGCTCATCACGCGCCAGTCGGAGTCGCTGCCCATCACCAGCCCGACCTGCGGGCCCTGGCCTGCCGGATCCGGCCCGGCCGTCTCGATCCCCGTCACCGCTGGTCGCCTCCGTCGTCGTGATCCGAGCGCCTGGTCCGGTGATGCCCGGTCAGCCCGTCCGCCCGCAGCAACGCCTGCCGCCCGGTGCCGGCGTGCACGTCGTAACCGTCGTCCCAGGTTCCGGACCCCAGCCAGTGCGCGGCCAGTTGGGCCCGGCGGCGCAGCGCCGGCAGGTCGTCGCCGAGCATCGTGACGTGGCCGAGCTTGCGGCCCGGCCGGAACGCCTTGCCGTACAGGTGCACCTTGGCGTCGGGGAACCGGGCGGCCAGGTGGTGCACCCGCTCGTCCATGCCCATGCCCGTGCCCATGCCGACGGCCGGGCCGTCCGATCGCCCGTCGGTACCGTCACCGCTCGCGCTCGTCCCGCCCAGCACGTTGGCCATCACCGTCACCGGCGCCAGCGCGTCGGTGCGACCCAGCGGGTAGTCCAGCACGGCCCGCAGGTGCTGCTCGAACTGGCTGGTCAGCGAGCCGTCGATGGTCCAGTGCGCCGAGTTGTGCGGCCGCATGGCCAGCTCGTTGACCATCAGGCCGTCAGGCGCGGCATCGCTCACCTCGACCTCGAACAGTTCCACGGCCAGCACGCCCACCACGCCGAGCCTGCCGGCGATGCGCAGCGCGAGCGTCTCCGCGGCGGCCGCGCGTGCCGGGTCCAGGTCGGGGGCGGGGGCGATGACCTCCACGCAGATGCCGTCCCGCTGAACGGTCTGCACCACCGGCCAGGCGGCGGCCTGCCCGAACGGGGAACGGGCCACCACGGCGGCCAGTTCGCGGCGCAGCGGTGCGCGCTCCTCGAGCACGATCGCCGCGTCGGCGGGGAAATCCGGGGCCTCGTCACCGTCGCCGAGCATCCACACCCCGCGGCCGTCGTACCCGCCGCGAGCGGTCTTGACCACCACCGGCCAGCCGTGCTCGGCGGCGAAGCCGGGCAACTCGGCGGTCAGCCGATCCCCCGTCACCACCCGGAAGGCGGGTACCGGCACGCCGTCACCGGACAGCCGGGTGCGCATGGCCGCCTTGTCCTGGGCGTATTGCAGGGCGTCGGGCCCGGGGTGGACCGTCACCCCCTCGGCGATCAGGGTGCGCAGTAGCTCGCCGGGCACGTGCTCGTGGTCGAAGGTGACGACGTCGCAGCCCTGGGCGAAGGCGCGCATGGCAGCCAGATCACCGGGCGCGCCGATGTGCACGTCCCGGCAAACCAGGGCGGCAGCGTCGTCCGGGGACTCGGCGAGCACCGAGAGCGATTGCCCGAGCGGGATGGCGGCCTGGTGCGTCATCCGGGCGAGTTGACCGCCGCCGACCATGCCGACGACGGGGAGGCCGGTGCGAGGGTCCACGACCGGTCAGAGTATCGGGTCGCCGTGCGCCGTCCGCGGGCGGTGACGGGGCCTCCGGCCCTGGCGCGCTCGGCGGGCAGGATCTGTCCCCCAGGAACTCCGGGCCGGGTTCGCCGAGCGTCAGCGACCCAGATCGCCCAGCAACTCGATGGCGGCGGGGCATCCGGCCGGCAGGTTCTCGATCCACACCTGAGGCAGCAGGCCGGGATCGGACCCGACCGGAATGCGGGTGGCCAGCATCTCCGCCAGCAGCCTGGCCCGGCGACCGAGCATCGGCGTCCGGGCGGTCAGCGCGACGGCCACCAGGGGTCCGATCCTGGCCAGGGACTGACCGCCGGCGAACACCGTGCGCATCATGTCCCCGACCAGGATCATCGGGAGGTCCTGCGCCCAACTCGCAGCACCCACCACTCCCAGCCGGGTCACCACCAGGGCGTGCGTCACCCCTGCCGAGCACCCCTCAACCTCGGCAGCGCGATACACCTCCCCGAGCCGGACCCGGAGGTAATCGGCGCTGGCCAGACCGGTCAGCGCGTCGACGACGGCCTCGGTGGGGGCGGGCGCGCGGTCGGCCCATCCCAGCGATGCCGCGCGTCGCAGCACGTCGCCCCACTCCGGAGCCAGGTCGGCCAGCACGTCGATGTCGGCCAGCGTCTCGGCCAGCGGCACCCCCGTGGCGGCCCGATCGTGACCGAGCCGCTCCGCCGCGGGCCGGACATCCGCGTGCTCGCTCAACGCCTCGCACACCGCGTCCACGGCCGGCAGGTGCCAGTCCGACGGGAAGGTCCAGGCGGTGGCCAGCGACCACTCCTGCCACTGTCCGCGCAGCTCAGCGGCGGACAGCCGGAAACGGGCCAGGCGGGACATCGGCGACGGTCTCCTTCGCTGTTGGAGCGGTGACACTGGTGGGACGCGCCCGGGCCGGCGCCGTCACGCGGAACGGCGAACTTTTTCTCGG
>JBIQML010000615.1:0-3055 GCA_044463405.1 Nakamurella lactea
AAAGGTCCTGGGCCACAACAGAACTCGCCGATCGCACCGCGATGCTGCTGCGCTGGCACGACGCGGTGCTGGACAGGGCCGACGAGTTGCTGGACGTCGTGCAGGCCGAGACCGGCAAGGCCCGCGCGCACGCCTTCGAGGAGGTCGCCGATGTGGCCAACACCGCCCGCTACTACGCCAGGATCGCTTCCCGGGTGCTGGCCCCGCAGCGCCGGACGGGAGCGTTCCCGCTGCTGACCCGCACCGTCGAGCAGCATCATCCCCGCGGCATCGTCGGCCTGATCTCGCCGTGGAACTACCCGCTGACGCTCGCGGCGGGAGATGCCATCCCCGCCCTGGTGGCCGGGAACGCGCTGCTGCACAAGCCCGACTCGCAGACGGCGCTGACCACGCTGCTGGTACGGGACATGGCCGTCGACGCCGGCCTACCACCGGCGGTGTGGCAGGTGGTGGTCGGCGACGGACAATCCCTGGGACCGGCGGTGGTCGACCATGCCGACCACGTGGTGTTCACCGGGTCGACGGCGACCGGCCGGCTGGTCGGCGGGCAGGCCGGGGGCATGCTGATCCGCGCCGAACTGGAGCTGAGCGGCAAGAACGCCATGATCGTCTGCGACGACGCGAAGATCGGCGCCGCGGTGGCCGGCGCGGTGCGCGGCGCATTCGGGTCGGCCGGTCAGTTGTGCCTGTCCATCGAGCGGATCTACGTGCATCAGCAGGTCGCCGACGAGTTCTGCCGGCGGTTGGCGGCGGCGGCCCGCGACCTGACGCTGGCCGCCGGTTTCGACTACCACGCGGACATGGGCTCGCTGACCGGGCCCGCGCAACTGGATCGGGTGCGCGAGCACGTGCGGGATGCCCTGAATGCCGGCGCCACGGTGCTGGCCGGCGGCCGCCACCGGCCGGACATCGGCCCGTACTTCTTCGAACCCACCGTGCTGACCGGGGTTCCGCCGCACGCCACGTGTTTCGCCGAGGAGACCTTCGGCCCGGTCGTGTCGGTGTACCGGGTGGGTAGCGACGACGAGGCGGTGACGGCGGCCAACGACTCGCGCTACGGGCTGAACGCGTCGGTGTACTCGGGCAACCGGTCCAGGGCACGCGGCATCGCCGATCGGCTGCAGGCGGGAACCGTGAACATCAACGAGGCCTACGCGGCCGCCTGGGGGTCGGTGGACGCCCCGATGGGCGGGGTGAAGGAATCCGGCACCGGCCGGCGGCATGGAATCGACGGGCTGCTGAGCAGCACCTGGTCGCAGACCGTGGCGACGCAACGGCTCTGGCCGGTCGGCGAGCGAGGTGCGCTGCGCGGCAAGCGGTTCCAGCGCGCGATGACGCTGGCGTTGCGATCGCTGAAGGCGGCACGGCGGCGGTGACGGAGCACACCGGCTGGCGGCGGTGACGGAGCACACCGGCTGGCGGCGGTGACGGAGACCACCGGCACGGCGGCGGTGACGGGGCGTCAGCGTGCCCCGCGGCGGGCCGCCCATCCGTCGACGAAGGCGGCCAGATCCGCGTGCAGCGCCGGGCCCGCCGCCAGCACCCCGGAGTTCGCGCCGGTCGGCGTCATGGTCGTCACCGTCGCGCCGGCCTCCGCGGCGATCAGCGATCCTGCGGCGATGTCCCAGGCCTGCACGCCCTCCTCGAGATAGGCGTCCACCGTGCCGGCGGCCACCCGGCACAGATCCAGCGCCGCGGAACCGATCCGGCGAATGTCCCGGACCTGCGGCAGCAGCTCGCCGATCATGGCGCCCTGGGTCGCGCGCCGCTCGGCGGAGTAACCGAAGCCGGTGGCCACCATCGCCCGCTCCATCGGGACCGGGTCGTTGACCGACAGCGGCCGGCCGTCGGCGAACGCGCCGCCGCCGCGGGTGGCGGTGAACAGCCGTCCCGTGACCGGTTCGAAGACCGCGCCGACCAGGGTCGCGTCCTGGTCCCGCGCCGCGACGCTGACCGCGAAGCTGTCCAGCTCGTACAGGTAGTTCACCGTGCCGTCCAGCGGATCCACCACCCAGGTGACGCCCGAGTCGCTGGGCACCGACGTGCCCTCCTCGCCGAGCACGCCGTCGCCGGGCCGCTCGGAACGCAGCAGGGAGACCAGCAGCGCCTCGCTGGCCCGGTCCGCGTCGGTCACCGGGTCGGTCACGCTGGACTTGGTGGCCAGCCCCTCGACGTGGCCGTAGCGGCGCAGCAGTTCCGCCCCCGCCGCCCGTGCCGCCCGAACCGCCAGGTCCAGCAGCCCGGCCCCATCCCACTGCCCGCTCATGTGACTCCGCATCGTCGCGATCGGCTGTCCGCGTCGATGCAACCACGGCACCGCGGTGCGACAACGGCCGGGTCCCGGCAGGCACCATACCGCCCCGTACCCTGCTGACATGGATCTTCGCATCTTCACCGAACCGCAGCAGGGTGCGTCGTACGCCGACCTGCTGTCCGTCGCCAGGGCCACCGCCGCCGGGGGATTCTCGGCTTTCTTCCGGTCCGACCACATCCTGAAGATGGGCGGCGTCTCCGGCCTGCCGGGACCCAGCGACTCCTACGTCACCCTGGCCGCCATCGCCACCCAGGTGCCGGACATCCGGCTGGGCACGCTGGTGACGTCGGCGACGTTCCGTCATCCGTCCATGCTGGCGCTGGCCGTCGCAGGGGTGGACGACATCTCCGGGGGCCGGGTGGAGCTCGGCCTGGGCAGCGGCTGGTACCAGGCCGAGCACGCCGCCTACGGCGTCGAGTTCGGCGCCAGCTTCGGCGAGCGGTTCGACCGGCTCACCGAGCAGTTGGAGATCGTCACCGGGCTGTGGGACACCCCGGCGGGCGGAACGTTCTCATTCCAAGGCAAGCACTTCCAACTGGACGAGGCGCCGGGGCTGCCCAAGCCGGTGCAGACCGGCCGCACGGGCACGCCGCGGGTGCCGATCATCATCGGCGGTCACGGCCCGCGCCGCACCCCGGCGCTGGCCGCCCGGTTCGCCGACGAGTTCAACGTCGGCTTCTCCGACCTGGACACCACGACCGAGCAGTTCGGCCGGGTCCGGGCCGCGTGCGAGGCCGCCGG
>JBIQML010000616.1:0-3046 GCA_044463405.1 Nakamurella lactea
CCGCGTGCTGCCGGGCCAGCAGCGCGTTCAGCACGTCGGCGCCCCGGTCTGCGCCGGCCACGGTGACGGCGTAGGTCGGCTTGTTGCTCCGCTCGATCACCAGCCCGGAACCGCGACGAATCACCGCCGCGACACCGCGCCGGCTGACCCGGAAACCCCAGCCGCCCCAGGCCAACGGCTCGATGATGTCGGAGCGGGCGGCGGTGATGTCGGCCAGCGGGATGCGCGAGCGCGGCCAGCCGAACGGCCCCCACAGGATGTGCACGCCACGGTCGTCGACGCGCACCGCGAGCTCGGAGAACATCGCCACGGCCACCGCCACCATGAACAGCGGGATCGACACCGTGGCCTGCAGGCGCAGCAGCACGGCGCCGACGATCGCCAGCACCACGGGCAGCACGCGCATCAGCGTCGAGTGCTCGTGCCCGATCCATACCACTCTCTCCCCCGGAGCCAGGGTGATGCTGGACGACGGCACGCTCGGCGGCGACTCAGGGCCCCAGCCGGGCAGCAGCGCCCACATGCCAACGCCAAGCAGCGCGGGGACGAGCACGAACACCACGATCGTGTACCAGGGCATCACGACGTCCTGCGCAGCGGAGGCGCCCGATGAGGCGATCAGCGTGGTCAGGCAGATGACGGCGGCCAGCCAGGCGCCGAAGGCGAGCAGGCTGGCGAGCATCCGACTCGCCATCGGCGAGTGCGCGAGCCAGACGGCGCCCGCCATGCCGGCGGCGAGCACGGCGGAGATCACCAGGGTGGTGACGAAGAACGCCTGCAGGCCGGCGGTGCCGTCCACCACCCCGTCGATGTTCCAGTGCGACGGCAGCGGGTCAGGCACCGAGGACCGCAGACCCAGGTAGCCGATCAGCACGCCGATGGGTGCCAGCAGCGCCAGCGCGGTGGCCAGCAGACGTCGAAGGGTGATGCTCATCGGATTCCTCTCCCCTGGGTCGTGCCCTGGCCCATCACGCCGCCGGTCATGCCATCGCCCGACGGACCGCGGCGGCCAGGTCGTCGGCCGTCCAGCCCAACCGCCCGGCCGCTTGAGCCAACCCGCGGATCTGCTGGTGCAGGGCGAGCGTGGCCGGATCGAGATCCGCGCGGATCTGCGCGCCGCGACGACGGCGCAGCTCGATCAGGCCCTCGTCGCGCAGCATCGCGTAGCCGCGCAGCACCGTGTGCACGTTGACGTCCAACCCCGCGGCGACCTCGCGGGCGGGCGGCAACCGCTCACCGGGCTGCAGCTCACCGTCGACCAGCGCGCCGCGCACCCCGGCCGCGATCTGCTCGGCCAGTCCGACGGGGCTCGCCGGGTCCACACGGAACAACATAGTTCGCATGGTACTAGAACAAATAAGGATTTACGACGCCGGCGCAACGACCCGTCAGGCAAGCACCGCCAGCACGCCCCGCCCACACGCTTCCGTGACGCGGCACGCTCGACATGCCGCACGCGGGCACTCGGGAGCCCGTCCCGACGGGCAGTGCGCAGCTCACCCGCACCGCCACCGACGGTCAGTGCGCCGCTCGCGCCCCCGCCGCGGCCACCACGCCGTTGATGCGCCGGGCAAGCTCCAGGTCGGCATCGGTGATCCCGCCCGCCGAGTGCGTGGACAGTGCCAGCGCCACCGTGGTGTACCGGATGTCGATGTCAGGGTGGTGGTTCATGTCCTCGGCCTGATCCGCGATGGCCGTCACCAGCGCGATGGCCGCCCGGAAGCTCGGCGCCTCGAATCGGGCACGCAATTCATCACCCTCGCGGCGCCACGGCGGGAGGTCGGCGAGCGCCGCATCGATGGCGGCGGAATCCAGCAGATCTGCCATGGACCCCACGGTCCCCGCGTCGGCTGTCCTCGTCAAGGTGTCACCGGTCGCCGGGCGGTAGCGTCACCCGTGCCCGCACCCGATGCCGGGCATGGCCGAGGGCGGCCCGGCATCACGACGGGGCGGCACACGACGAAAGGGGGCCGGAGGTGCCCGACTCCACGCAGCGCGCCGCAGAGCCCGGCCGCGTCGCGCTGATCCGGCACGGTGAGACGGAATGGTCCGCCTCGGGGCGGCACACCTCCGTCACCGACGTCGACCTGACACGGCACGGGGAGGTCCAGGCCCGCACGGTCGCCTCGCTGCTCGCCGGCCTTCGCCTGCATCCAGCCACGGTCCTGGTCAGCCCGCGCCGGCGCGCCCGGCGCACGGCGACGCTGGCCGGCCTGGACGAACCCGCCGACCGCGTCACCGTCGCCGACGACCTGGTCGAATGGGACTACGGCGACTACGAGGGCCTGACCACCCCGCAGATCCGCCAGCGCCGTCCCGGCTGGGAACTGTTCACTGACGGATGCCCCGGCGGCGAGTCGCCACAGCAGGTCGCCGAGCGGGCGGACAGGCTGCTCGGCCGGGTCCGCGATCTGGCCACCGGCGGCGACCTGGCGCTGGTCTGCCACGGCCACATCTGCCGGGTACTGGCGGTGCGCTGGGTCGGGCTGCCGGTCGCCGCCGGCGCCCTGGTCGCCATGGACGCCGCGGCGGTGACGGTGCTCGGGCACTACCACGGCGGCCCGATCATCGAGCACGCCAACGTCGTTCCGTTCGCCGCGAACCCCGAGGAGACCGGGCGGTGACGGGGTCACGGCAACCACCCACGACCGAACATACGACCAGCACGCGGGAGCAGCGATGACGACGACACCCCCTACCCACCAGCGCCTCCGGACGGACGCTGCTGACGGCGTGGACCCGTTTGACCCCACTGACCCGGTTGTCGCCGTCGACCCCAGGATCCGGCCGATCACCCCGGCCGACGTGCCGCGCACGGTGGAACTGGTCTACGAGCTCGCCAGCTACGAGAAGCTGCCCGAGCTGTGCCACCTGACCGCCGATCAGTTGCACGCCGCGCTGTTCGCCCGGCACCCCGCCGCGTTCGCACTGACCGCCAGGACCGGCGCCGAACCCGACGCCCCGCAGGTGGGCTTCGCGCTCTACTTCCTGAACTTCTCCACCTGGGAGGGCGTGCACGGCATCTACCTGGAGGACCTGTACGTCA
>JBIQML010000617.1:0-3043 GCA_044463405.1 Nakamurella lactea
CGGCCAACGCTCGCGCGGCCACGATGCGCCGGGCCAGTGCGCCGTCCAGCGCCGCCCAGGCCGCCTGGGTGCGCACGTGCAGGCGATCCAGCCGGTTGGCGGTCAGCCACAGCCGGAAGGCGGCCACCAGCAGTAGGACGACGATGATGACGATGATCGTGGTGACCACGCGCGTTCCCCATCCCGTCCGTCGGTGGCTGCCATCCTGCCGGGCGGCCCCCGCGGCGGGCTACTCGGCCTCGGCCACCGAGCGTGGGTCCGCAGCGATGACGGTCTCATAGACCTTGACCACCGTGCGGGCCACCACCTGCCAGTCGTAGTCGGCCACCACGGTCCCCGCCCGCTGCACCAGCGCCGACCGGCGGCCGGGATCGTCCAGCAGTGCGCCGATCCCGTCGGCCAGCCCCAAGGGATCGCCGACCGGCACCAGCACCCCGGCGCTGCCGCCGTCCAGCACGCTGCGGAACGCCTCCAGGTCGCTGGCCACCACGGCGGTGCCGGCGCTCATCGCCTCGGTCAGGATGATGCCGAAGCTCTCCCCGCCCAGGTTCGGCGCGCAGTACACATCCACGGAGCGCAGCATGCGGGCCTTGTCGGCGTCCGAGACCCGGCCCAGCAGCGTCAGGTGGTTCGCGAGTTCCGGTCCGGCCTCGCGCCGCAGGTCGTCCTCGTCACCGCCGCCCGCCACCAGCAGCTTCAACCCGGGCCGGCCGGGTACCAGCGTGCGCAGCGCCGCCAGCAGCACGTCCATCCCCTTGCGGGACTCGTCGTAGCGCCCGACGAACCCTACGGTGCCGCCCTGCCGCGGGTAGCCGGGCAGCGGCTGCGCGCGGGCGAAGAAATCCACGTCGACGCCGTTCGGGATGATCACCGCGTCACCGTCCAGATGCTCGACCTGGACGCGGCGGGCCGCCTCCGACACGGCGATCCGGCCGGTGATCTTCTCCAGGAAGGGCTGCAGGATGCCCTGGAAGGCCGCCAGCATGCGCGAGCGCGGGTTCGCGGTGTGGAAGGTGGCCACGATCGGCCCCTCGGCCACCATCAGTGCGAGCATCGACAGGCTCGGCGCCACCGGCTCGTGCACGTGCAGGACGTCGAAGTGCCCGTTGCGGATCCAGCGTCGTACCCGGGTGTAGGACACCGGGCCGAACGACAGCCGGGCCACCGAGCCGTTGTAGGGGATCGGCACGCTGCGCCCGGCGGGCACCACGAAGTCGGGGAAGACCGTGGCCGAGTCGTCGCTGTCGTCGCCGGGTGCCAGCACGGACACCTGATGTCCCTGGCCGATCAGCACCCGTGCCAGGTCGGCCACGTGGGCCTGCACCCCGCCGGGGATGTCGAACGAGTACGGGCACACCAGGCCGACCCTCACGGCGTGGCCCCGGCGCCGTCGGAATTCCCGGCAGTGGTCCGGCCGCGGGCTGCGGCGGGCACCCGGTCGGCGGTCCACAGCGGCTGCAGCATGTGCCAGTCGGCCGGGAACAGCGCGATCCGCTCGGCGAACACGTCGGCCATCGCCTGGGTGCCCGCGCGGACCTTCTCGGCCAACCGGGCGCCGGTCAGAGCCACCGGAGGTGCGACGTACTGGATCCATCCGGTGTCTGTGTAGGCCAGGTGCACCGGGCAGAGCGCGGCGCCGGTCAGTGCCGCCAGCATCGCGGGCCCGGCCGGCATGGTGGTGGGCTCCCCGAAGAAGGTGACGGGGATCCCGCCGGTGCCCAGGTCCCGGTCGGCAAGCAGGCACACCATGCGACCCTCGGTCAGGCGCTGCCGCAGCACCGCCGACGCGCTGCCGGTCGCCCCCGCCTCGTCGGTCAGCGGCAGCACCTCGAAGCCCAGGCTCTCCCGGTAGCGAACGAACCGGCGGTACACGCTGGCGGGCTCCAGCCGCTCGGCGACCGTGGTGATGCCACCCAGCATCTTGACCATGGACAGGCCTGCCACGTCCCAGTTGCCCGAATGCGGGAGTGCCAGGATGATTCCCCGGCCGGCGTCCCGGGCAGCGGTGATGTGCTCCAGCCCGTATGAGCCCTCCAGCCCGCGCCGCGCGATCTCGTCGGTGTCGGCGCGCTCCATCCGGAACGTCTCCAGCCAGTACCGGCCGTAGGACCGCATGGCCGCCCGCACCACGGCGTGCAGCGCCGCCGGGGCGGCCTGCGAGCCGAGCACCCGGCGCTGGTTGCGCGCCAGTTGCACGACGGCCGGCCCGCGTCGCGCGACCAGCACGTCGGAGACCCGGTTGAACAACGCGGTGGCGGCCCCCACCGGCATCCGGGCTGCCGCTGCCCAGGCGGCCCGGTAGGCGGCGCCCAGCAGCCAGGCGCCAACGTGTCGGCCATCGCGCGGCGTCCCTGGCTCGCTCGCTTCGGCACGGCCGGGACCCGCCGCTCCGGCGTCGCTCACGATGCGGACCCGTCGGCGGCCGTGGATCGCTCCCGCTGCAGGTAGGCGATGCGCACCTGAGTCAGCCGCTGCACCACCGTGACGACGCAACCGACAGCCAGCACCCACAGCAGGATGTCCAGCCCGTCGGGCACGCCGATGCCGGCCAGGCCGGTGCCGACCAGTCCGAGCACGTTGCGTTCCGCCCGCTCGGCCAGCGCCCCGCCGATGGGCAGCGACACGGAGTCGGCGCGGGCCTTGACGTAGGAGACCACCTGGCCTGATACCAGCGCGACCAGCGCGGCCACGCCCAGCGGCGCGGAACCGGCATGGGCGAACGCGTAGTAGGCGATCGATCCGAACAGCGCGCCGTCCGCGATCCGGTCGCAGGACGCGTCCAGCACCACGCCGAAGTCGGTGCCGTACCCCCGCGCCCTGGCCATGGCGCCGTCCAGGAGGTCGAACAGCACGAAGGCGGTGACGACGATCGTGCCGGCCAGCAGGTATCCGGTGGCGATGAGCCCCACCGATCCGCCGACCACGCCGACGGTGCCGACCAGGGTGACCAGGTCCGGGCTCAGCCCGATGCGCAGCAGCCCGCGGCCGATGGGATCGGTGACCTTGGACACCGACGCCCTGGCGAGGGCGTTGAGCATGTCTG
>JBIQML010000618.1:0-3042 GCA_044463405.1 Nakamurella lactea
TCGACGTCGGACCCGGAGCCGGCGCGGGCGGCGGCAGGATCCTCTACGGCGGTGACGTGGATGGCCTGCCGGACGCCCCCGAATCGATCACCGCGCGGTACCTGCACCACCCGGTGCACCTGACCGAGATCCGGCCGGACCGGGGCCCCCGTTCCGGGACCGGCGAGCTGAGGGTGGCGGGGATAGAACGGTATTCGCTGCACGACGTTGCCGTGGCGGTTCCGCTCGGGGCGCTGACGGTGGTCACCGGAGTGTCCGGATCCGGCAAGTCCACCCTGCTGGACGCGATCCACGGGGCCGTGGCGGCCGGCCTGGCCGAATCCCTGGACCTGGACGAGACGGCGCGGGGTGAGCAGAACCTGGGCGATGCCGAGGCCGATGGTGCCGCAGCGGGTTTCGACGGGACGGCGACGACCACCGGGACCGGCACCCCCACCCGCCTGGTGCGCATCACGCAGAAGCCCATCGGCCGCTCGCCCCGCTCGACCCTGGCCACCTACACCGGGCTGTTCGACCACGTGCGCAAGCTGTTTGCGGCCACGCCCCTCGCCAAGCAGCGCGGCTACGCTCCCGGCCGGTTCAGCTTCAACGTGACCAGCGGCCGGTGCCCCACCTGCCAGGGTGAGGGCAGCGTCACCGTCGAGCTGCTGTTCATGCCGGGCACCTACGCGACCTGCCCGACCTGCGACGGCGCCCGCTACAACCCGGAGACGCTCGAGATCACCTGGCACGACTGCACGATCGCCGACATCCTCGCCCTCACCGTGGACGCCGCCCTGCAGGTCTTCGACGGCGAGCCGGCCGTGCACCGGGCGCTGGTCGCGCTGGCCGCGCTCGGACTCGGATACATCACCCTCGGCCAGGCCGCGACGACCCTGTCCGGCGGTGAGGCCCAGCGCATCAAGCTCGCCACCGAACTACAGCGGGACCGGCGCTCGCCCACGCTGTATCTGCTGGACGAGCCGACCCAGGGGCTGCACCCTGCCGACGTGCACCTGCTGCTGCGGCAGTTGCACGGGCTGGTGGATGCCGGGCACACCGTGGTGATCGCCGAACACCATGCCGCCGCGCTGGCCACCGCCGACCACGAGATCGAGATGGGTCCGGGAGCCGGACCCGCCGGCGGGTGCGTGGTGCGCAGCGGAAGGCGACGGCCGTGAACGGTCAGCAGGCGTCCCGTCGCTGCAGCACGGCGGCGCCGGCGATCAGGGGCACGACGGCATACGCGGCGACAACCCCGATCCCGGTGCCGGCACTCAGCTGTGCCGGAGCCGAACCCGCCCCGCCGAGGAACGACTCGGAGGCGGGCAGCGGAAGGTAGCCGGAGGCGGTCTGGATCCAGTCGATGCTGATGAAGCTCAACACGCCGGGCAGCACCAGCAGGACCAGCAGCGCGACGGTGATCGTCCCAGCGCTGGAGCGCAGCAGGGTGCCGGCCCCGAGGGAGAACAACCCGGCCACGATCAGGAAGAACACGGTGCCGGCGAAGGTCCACCAGGTCGCCGGATCGCTCAGCGCGGGAACCAGGTCGTGGCGGGACAGCAGCGGTGCGGTCACGACGTAGGACAGGCCGATGGCGATGACGGACACCGCCGTCGTCAGTGTCATCAGCGTGATCGACTTGGCCGCCAGGACGGGCAGCCGCGACGGGACGGCGGCGAGCGTGGAGCGGATCATCCCGGTGGAGTACTCACCGGTGATCAGCAGGGCGCCCAGGACGGCGATGGTGACCATCCCCATCCGGAAGCCTCCGGCGACCAACTCGGCGCCGCTCGTCCGCGCGAGGTCGGGCGCCGTCGCCGGGTCGCCGGCCATGTCCGCCAGCGACCATGCCAGCGCGAGCGAGACCAGCGTGATCAGGGCGACCGTCGCCGCCATCACCCACCAGGTGGAGCGCAGCGAGACCACCTTGATCAACTCGGCGCGGAGGATGCCGAGGAAGCTCGGATGGGGCTGCCATGGGCGCACCGGGGCCGGTGCGCGCACGGCGTGCGGGACGGCGGTGCTCATCGCTCCCGCACCTCCCGGACCGCACCGGCGACGGCGGTGACGTCGGATCGATACTCGACGACGTCCTGTGTCAGCGACATGTATGCCTCCTCGAGGCTGGCGCCACGCGGCCACAACTCGTGCAGCACGATGCCGTGGGTGAAGGCGATCTCGCCGACGCTGCGCGCGTCGATCCCGCGCAGGTCGATCATCCCGGGCTCGACCGATGTGACGATGACGCCGTCGGGCCGCAACAGCGCGGCCAGCTCGGAAGCCCGCGGGGTCCGCACCCGAACGGCGGCGCCGGTCACCGAGTCGATGACGTCCTGCACGGCACCGGCCGCGATGATCCGTCCGCGTCCGATGACCAGGAGATGGTCGGCGGTCTGCGCCATCTCGCTCATCAGATGCGACGACAGGAAGACGGTGCGACCCTCGTCGGCCAGCGACCGGACGAGCCGGCGCACCCATTGCACGCCCTCCGGATCCAGGCCGTTGACCGGCTCGTCGAGGATCAGGGTCTGTGGATCGCCCAGCATGGCCGCGGCGATCCCCAGTCGCTGGCCCATGCCGAGGGAGAAGCCACCGACCCGCTTGCGGGCGACCCGGCCGAGGCCGGTCATGTCGATGACCTCGTCGACCCTCGCGGGCGGGATGTTGTGGGTGGCCGCCATGGTGCGCAGGTGCGAGCGGGCGCTGCGACCCGGGTGCGCCGCCCTGGCGTCCAGCAGCGCGCCGACCTCGTGCAGGGGTGCGCGGTGCTGCGAGTAGGGCTTGCCGTTAACCGTGACGGTGCCGGCCGTCGGCCGGTCCAACCCCATGATCATTCTCATGGTGGTGGACTTGCCCGCGCCGTTGGGTCCGAGGAATCCGGTGACGGAACCGGGCGCGATGGTGAAGCTGATGTCATCGACGGCGGTCTTGTCGCCGTACCGCTTGGTCAGTCCGTGGGCCTGGATCATGGCGTTGCTGCCCCGGCTCCCGCCGCCTCGTGCTCGCGCCAGGACCGATCGGCGGCGCCGAGTGCCCCGGGCCGGCCGCTCGTGCCCGGCA
>JBIQML010000619.1:0-3034 GCA_044463405.1 Nakamurella lactea
GAACCCAGGCCGCCGCGGTCGTTCCTGTTTCGCCTGACCGCGGCCACCGGTGGCGGCATGCTGCTGGACGATCGACGGGATCGGGCAGCAGGTCGCCGAGCAGGCGCCGTGACCGCGCTGAGGGCTCAGGCGAACTGCTCCACCAGGGTGGCGCAGAACGCCTTCAGGTCGTCGGGCTTGCGACTGGACACCAGCACGTTCGGGCCACCCGGGCAGACCACGACCTCCTCGTCGACCCAGGTACCGCCGGCGTTGGTGATGTCCGTGCGCAGGCTCGGCCACGACGTGATCCTCCGCCCGCGGACCTGGTCGGCCTCCACCAGCGTCCACGGTCCGTGGCAGATGACCGCCACCGGCTTCCCGGAGGAGAAGAACCCGCGCACGAAATCCACGGCTGCGGATTCCGTGCGCAGCATGTCCGGGTTGGCCACCCCGCCGGGCAGCACCAGCGCGTCGTAATCCTCGGCGCCGGCTCCGGCCACCGTGGCGTCCACCTGGAAGGTGTCCCCCCTATCCAGGTGGTTGAACGCCTGCACGGTCCCGGGCGCCGTGGAGACCAGATGCGGAGTGCCCCCGGCGTCCAGCACCGCCCGCCACGGCTCGGTCAGCTCGACCTGCTCGACGCCCTCGGGCGCCGCCAGGAACGCGATGGTCCTTCCCTGCAACTCGTTCGCCATGATCCTCCCATCGATTCTCGCCGCGTCGAGCGGCCCGGTGACGTCTGCTCGTTACCCGCCGGGGATGCCCGCCAATCCGGGCGCGGTGGTTGGCATCCCGGTTCTCCGGGTAGCGGTTCGTAGGGGTCCGCACCATGGTGCCCCGGTGCCCGACCAGAACCGGAGAAGGAGAGTCGATGACCGGCCGTTCCGTCCGGACGCTGCCGCGCGGACTGGCGTACCTGGTTGCCCACGGCCACGCCGCGGACGGCAGCCACGCCGAGAACACCGAACCGACCCAGCACCTGGTGAACCCGCCGCACCACAACCCGACGCGGCGCGATGTGGTGGATGCCTGGGTACGCCTGCGGGCGCAGCGCGGGAACCCGCTGACCGCGACGGCCGAGCCGGCCGAGCCGGGCGCCGCCGCGGGTGCCCGCTCGGCCGGCCGGACGGCGGGAGGCGAGCATCGATGACGGTGCGCCTGCCGTGGCCGGTGCTGCGCCAGCTGGCGGGCCCGGACCGCCGCGGACTGGGCGACGCGGCGATGTCCGCGGCCACCCGGAACCTGCGCCCCCGGACCGTCACCGCCGACAGCGTGGTGAAGTCCATCTGCCCCTACTGCGCGGTGGGATGCGGCCAGAACGTGTACGTCAAGGATTCCCGGGTGGTGCAGGTCGAGGGCGACCCGGACTCGCCCATCAGCCGCGGCCGACTGTGTCCCAAGGGTTCCGCGACCCTGCAGCTGACCACGGGGAGCGCGCGGGAACACCAGGTGCTCTACCGCAGGCCGCACGGCACCGACTGGGAGCCGCTAGACCTGGACACCGCGATGGACATGGTGGCCGAGCGGGTGATCGCGACCCGGCGCGCGACCTGGGAGTGGGAGGCCGACGGCAAGCGCACCCGGCGCACGTTGGGTATCGCCAGCCTGGGCGGTGCGACGCTGGACAACGAGGAGAACTACCTGATCAAGAAGCTGTTCACCGCGCTCGGCGTGGTCCAGGTGGAGAACCAGGCCAGGGTCTGCCACAGCTCGACGGTCGCCGCGCTGGGCACGTCGTTCGGGCGCGGAGGCTCCACCACCTACCTGCAGGACCTGCAACGGGCGGACTGCATCGTGATCGAGGGATCCAACTTCGCCGAGGCGCACCCGGTGGGCTTCCAATGGGTGATGGAGGCCAAGGCCAAGGGCGCCACCGTGATCCACGTAGACCCGCGGTTCTCCCGCACCAGCGCGATGGCCGACCTGTACGTGCCGATCCGCGCCGGCACCGACATCGCCTGGCTCGGGGCGCTGATCAACTACGTCATCTCGCAGGACAAGTACTTCCGCGACTACGTCGTCAACTACACCAACGCGGCCACCATCATCGGTGAGAAGTTCGCCGACACCGAGGATCTGGACGGGTTGTTCTCCGGCCTGGACCGCGGATCCGGCCAGTACGATCCGGAGAGCTGGCAGTACGAGGGCGGCGAGGTCGCGGCCGCGTCGGGGGAGCGGGACCAGCAGTACGAGGACATCGCGGGTGGCGGTGACGACAGTGCCGGCACCGGCGCCAGCAAGGGTAGCGGCGGCAGCAAGGGCGCCGGCGCCCCCCAGGCCGGCGGCTCGGAGTCGCACGGCTCCGGCGGCGCCACCGTGCGCGGCACGTGGCGCCGGGACGAGTCGCTGACCGATCCGCGCTGCGTGTTCCAGATCCTCAAGCGGCACTACTCGCGCTACACCCCCGAGATGGTCGAGCGGATCTGCGGCGTGCCACAGCACCTGTTCCATCAGGTCGCCGAGGCCATCACCCGCAACTCCGGCCGCGAGCGCACCACCGCCTTCGCGTACGCGGTCGGATGGACCCAGCACACCGTGGGGGTGCAGTACATCAGGGCGGCCAGCATCCTTCAGTTGCTGCTGGGCAACATCGGCCGTCCGGGTGGCGGCATCATGGCGTTGCGCGGGCACGCCAGCATCCAGGGTTCCAGCGACATCCCGACGCTGTTCAACCTGCTGCCCGGCTACATCCCGATGCCGCACGCGCACCAGCACGAGGATCTGGACAGCTTCGTGGCGGCCGACGCCGCGGAACGGGGCTACTGGGCCAACATGCGCTCCTACCTGGTGAGCCTGCTCAAGGCGTACTGGGGGGTGGCCGCCACGGCCGAGAACGACTTCTGCTTCGACTACCTGCCCCGATTGACCGGCAGCCACTCCACCTACGAGACCGTGCAGGCGCAACTGGACGGGATCTGCAAGGGCTACTTCCTGCTGGGGGAGAACCCGGCCGTCGGATCGGCCAACACGTCCCTGCAGCGGCGCGGGATGGCGAACCTGGACTGGCTGGTGGTGCGGGACTTCTCGCTGATCGAGAGCGCCACCTGGTGGA
>JBIQML010000620.1:0-3024 GCA_044463405.1 Nakamurella lactea
CAGGTCACTGACGATGCGGCAGCAGCGGCGCGGGCTCCCATGGGTCACACCCTGGTCGCCGATCCACTCGCAGTCATGTGCGAGCTCATCGCGTGGGCTTCCGCCACCAGGCCCGCGTTCACGGGCGGTCATCCGCTGCCGCCTTTCCCGCCTCCACTGTCCGCAGCCGAGCCAGGAGTACTACACCCACAAGAGGTCTTCCACGCCCTGCGCGTGACACAACCGGCGCACACCGCCTACGTCGTGGAATCGACGTCCACAAAATCTGCGCTGTGGGCGCAGATGGACTTCAGCCGCGAAGGTTCGTATTTTGCACCGGCGGCGGGTGGACTGGGCTTTGGTATTCCCGCAGCAGTTGGAATCCAAATGGCCGATCCGGACCGCCCCGTAGTGGGAATAATCGGCGACGGATCCGCCAACTATGGCATCACCGGTCTGTGGACGGCGGCGCACTATAACGTGCCAGTGACCTTCGTCATTCTGCGCAATGGATCCTACAGCGCATTACGCTGGTTCGCCGAGATCCTCGGAACCGACAAGGTTCCCGGTCTCAACATCCCGGGCATCGACTTCATCAAAATTGCCGAAGGCTACGGCGTACGCGCCATCCATGCGCACACCTCGGCTGAACTCGTGAGCACGCTCGAAGCAGCCGCTACCACGCGCGACCGCGGGCCGCTGCTCATCGAAGTCGACACCGCGGTCACCAATCCGCGTTAGGTGGCCGAATGTTCGCGAACGGGAATGACACGGAAAGGTCGGCACGGGTGCCAACGGGTCGATCGACCCATGGCGCAGCACAGGCCGCGCGGACCGGCGGGCGCGGCGCCGTCCGCAGCGGCTGCCTCCACCTCGGCCAACTCCGGCCATGGACGTACCACCCGGCCTACATCGGCGCGGGTGATCAGCGCGCCAACGAAGCTGGACGCAAACCGAATTCTTCCAACAGCGGCTCAACGGCTTCGCCTTCCGCACACGCCGTCAGGAATTGGAGTGCACGGCCCGCATTCTGTGACGACGTCAACACAGCACCGACGAATACCGATGAGATGGCAGTCGAGCCTGGCAACGTGCCCACGATCCGCACGCCAGCGAGATGTATCAGCTCACTCCGCTGCTGGACACCTAGAGCAGCGCCGCCCCGAGCAATAAAGAGTCCCACCGGCACGCCCGGCGGCACCGTGATCAAGCGATCCCCTAGCACGTCCAGCATTCCCCACCCACGCAACAGTTCTGTGAACGCCACACCGCTCGGCCCGGTGGACACAGCAATCGGCCCTGCCGACAGGAGGGCCTCCTTCAGGGCCGGGACGGTCGAAATATCAGGATCCGGCGCCGATGAGGCAACTGCAAGAACAGCATCCGACGCGAAAAGAGGTCGGATCGACGCCGGCCGCACGAAACCGTCCGCCTCGAGTGACCGCACCTTTTTCTCATCAAGGACAACAACGTCTCCGCAATATCCCGCTCGAATGCGCTGCGCAACTTCAACGCCACCGAAGGATTCAAATGCGATGTGTGGGAGGTGGGCGGCAGCCGCTCGCAGCGCGAGCTCCGCCAATAAGCCACTGGGCGCCTTCGAGCACAGCCCGTGAAGTTGATTTTCCTCATCGACCACTACGACCACCAGCGTTTCTTACAGAAGGGATACCTCAGCTACGTACAACCTATAATGATACCAACGGATCAGGAACGACAAGCAAGATTCCGTGGCCGAACGTCAACGTGAGTCATGTCATCCATGGGAACCGCGAGATTACTCCATCTGAAGAGGTGACTCCGGAGGATCGTTGTCGTTAGTGACGGCGCCGAATTGTGGCGCTGTTGCAGACTTCCTGGCCCCGACCCACGCCCACGCGACTAGTGCGCGTCCCGAGGATCCCTGGCTGATCGCCTAGCCGAATGGCTGCGATTTCCGAACGCCGGCTCCACGAACCTACGGCGGCACCCACAGAGTCTGGACTGGATTTATCGCGGCGCAGGCATCCCGGCGGACCGATTGAACGTGTACTCGGCAATCTTATGCACCGGATATGGTGGGCGCGATCGGATTCAAGAGACATACCCCCACAGTTGACTTATCACCTATACTTGCTGGTCAGGACAGGCCGCCAGCAACCTGTGAGACGCTCACCACGGTTGACCGGTACTCCCAGAGCATGTATTCTCTGTAGAGTTGAGCAGGGGGGTAGACGACCTCTTCGAAATGAACGGAGAACGAAATGAACGGAGGACGTGATGAATTCTAGCCAGGATTTGGAAGGGACGTATCTTTTTACCCTCGGTAACTCCCGAAAGGGATACACCTTGAATAAAATGTGTGCGTCGCTCAACAAGGAGGAAAACAGAAGGAAGTTTAAAGAGAATCCTAGGGATTACTACAAGTCGTATAACCTCCCTCAAGAGCAGATCGAACAGATCGAGAATGGCGATTGGCTATCACTCATGCAGGCCGGTGGCAGTATCTATATGCTACTTAAACTCGGTCATCTTGTGGGCACTGGGCTTTATGAGATTGGTGCCAAGATCCTAAATATGACACCCGACGAGTTCATGGCGACTCGCGCCTCGGCAGGAGTTCAATAACATGGGAAAAATCGTAGCAGGTATAGGGTCCTCCCACGTTCCTTCTATTGGACCAGCATATGACGCTGGAAAAGGTGATACTGACACTTGGCGGCCAGTGTTCGAGCCTTATAACAGGGTGAAGAAGTGGCTGAAGGAAGAAGTTAAACCCGACACGGTCATCATTGTATACAACGACCATGGGACAGATTTCTTCTTCGACAAGTACCCGACGTTTGCGATCGGCGCCGCCGACTCGTACCCCATCGGTGATGAATCGTTCGGCCCGAGGCCACTGCCGCCGGTGCGCGGCGACGCGGAGTATTCCTTCGAGCTGATCAATTCGCTCGTCGGCAATGGATTCGATCTCACGGTCTGCCAGGAGCTGACCGTGGACCACGGTCTGTTGGTGCCGCTGCCGATGCTGTTCTCGAAAGACCCGGATTGGGACGTCACGGT
>JBIQML010000621.1:0-2976 GCA_044463405.1 Nakamurella lactea
AACCGACGACGCCCACATCGCCGGACGAGCCCGACAGCCCGACCAGGCCGTGCGGGGCGAGCGCCCCGGCAACCTCCTGCCAGAGCACTCCGGCACCCGCCCGGACGGTGCGTGCGTCGGGGTCGACGGTGACCTCTCGCATGCGGTCGGTGCGCAGCAGGATCGTGCCGGACAGGTCGACGCGCGCGCCGGCGTTGTGGCCGGTGCCCTGCGGGGTAACCGTGAGCCCCGCGGCGCGAGCGAACTCGAGGGTCGCGGCCACATCGCCGGGGGTCTCGGCGAACACGACGAACTCCGGCCGGCGATCGACCGCCAGGTTCCAGGCCTGCCGGGCGGTGTCCCAGTCGGCGTCGTCGGGGGTGACGAGCCGACCGGTCAGTCGTGCGGCCAGATCGGTGTCGGAGACGACATCGATGGGGGGTGTTTCGGCCGATACGCTCGAGGGGGCGGCGGTGCGCTGTTCCATCACGGGTTGGTTCTCCTGTCTGGCCCATGGTTGGTTCGCCGACGTCCTGCGCCGGCACGGGACAGGAGTGGATGCACCCCTTGGTGATACACGGTTCGGGCGTATCCATCTAGCCCCACCGGACGCAGAAGACCCTGAAACCCTGCCGCCAGATGGCTCCAAGATCACGACGACCTGCGGGAACGCTGGCCGGTCGGCGATCTGGAGGCAGAATTTCAGCAGATCGCTGCGCGAAGGCGCTTCGCTGGAGAATTGGTCCCGGGTGGTCGGATGGCGAGCCGCCCCATCTGCGGGTGAACGCGGAACCGGCCCGCCGCGCGGTGATCTAATACCGCCATGTCGATACCGCGCTCCGAGTACCCGCGCCCGCAGCTGGTCCGCGACGGCTGGCTGAACCTGAACGGCGAGTGGGAGTTCGAGATCGACCGGGGCGACAGCGGTCTGGAACGTGGCCTGCTGGACCGCCCGCTGGCCGGCACCATCCTGGTGCCCTTCGCGCCGGAGTCGACGGCGTCGGGCATCGGCGACACCGACTTCCTGGAGGCGGTGTGGTACCGACGTACCGTCACCGTCCCGTCGGACTGGGCCGGGAAGCGGGTGCTGCTACACGTGGACGCGTGCGACCACGACACCACCATCTGGGTCGACGGCACCGAGGTCACCCGGCATCGCGGCGGCTTCACCTCGTTCACCGCCATCCTTGACGAGGCCACCGCCGGCGAACCGGTCACCATCGTCATCAGGGCCCGGGACTCACGACACGGCGTCCAGGCCCGCGGCAAGCAATCCGTCGAGTACGCGAACGCCGAGTGCCTGTATACCCGCACCACCGGCATCTGGCAGACCGTCTGGCTGGAGGCGGTGCCACCGGTGTCGATCCGCTCGCTGAAGATCGTCCCGCAACTGGGTACCGGCAGCTTCCACATCACCACCGCGCTGACCGCCAACCGAGCCGGACACGGCCTGCTCCTGGAGCTGCTGGACCGGCCCGACGAGGACACCGGCGCCACGGTGCTGGCAACGATAACCGTTCCGGCAGACCGGGATCTGTCACCCCAGTCGCTCCTCGCCATCCCCACGGACCTGGTCAGGACCTGGTCCCCCGAAGATCCCCACCTGTACGGCGTTCGGGCATCCCTGCTGGACGAGGACGGTGCCGTCGTCGACGTGGTGCGCAGCTACGCGGGGCTTCGCTCGGTCACGATCGACGGAAACCGGCTGCTGCTCAACGGGGAACCGGTCTTCCAGCGTCTGGTGCTGGACCAGGGTTTCTGGCCCGACACGCTGCTGACGGCGCCGTCCGACGCCGCCCTGGCCCGCGACATCGAGCTGGCCATGGCGGCCGGCTTCAACGGCGCCCGCCTGCACCAGAAGGTCTTCGAGGAGCGCTACCTCTACCACGCCGATCGGCTGGGATTCCTGGTGTGGGGCGAGTTCGGCGACTGGGGCGCGAACACGCAGCGCACGTCGGGTGACAATCAGCGCCCCACAGCCAGTTTCGTCACGCAGTGGCTGGAAGCGCTCGACCGCGACGTCAATCACCCCAGCATCGTCGGCTGGTGCCCGCTCAACGAGACCCACCAAACGCTGCACGACCGGATCACCGTGCTGGACGACGTCACCCGAGCCATGTTCCTGGCCACCAAGCTCGCCGACCCCAGCCGCCCCGTCCTAGACGCGTCCGGATACTCGCATCGGGTGCCGGAGACCGACGTCTACGACTCGCACAGCTACCAGCAGGACCCGGATCTATTCGCCCAGGAGCAGGCGGGGCTGTCGGAGGGACGGCCGTACGTCAACCGGTCGGACAAGGGTGACTTCTCGGTGCCCTACCGTGGCCAGCCATACTTCGTCTCGGAGTTCGGCGGCATCTGGTGGGCGGCGCCGGACGACCGGGACGCGGCCGAGGGTTGGGGCTACGGCGACCCGGTCCAGAGCGAGGAGGAGTTCTACGCCCGATTCGAGGGCCTGGTGGCCGTGCTCCGGAACGATCCGAATATGTTCGGCTACTGCTACACGCAACTCACCGACGTATTCCAGGAGTGCAATGGGATCTACCGGTTCGACCGCTCCAGCAAGCTGGATGTCCCGCGCATCAAGCAGATCCAGCAGCGTGTCGCCGCGTACGAGGGGGCGCCGCACAAGGACCCTGACCAGGGCCCTCACCGCTGACGGCCACGCACCACCGGCACAACACCAACCGGACCGACTCCGTCACCACTCCCAGTAAAACCCGGCGATCGCGTGCTCCAGACCTGCCAGGAACACGTGCACCGAACCATCCGGTTCCAACTGCATCTCCGTCTCGTTCTCCGGCCGGCTGTTCAGGGCGGGCCAGCTGGCGAAGAAGACCCGCCGGGGCGGCCCGGCCGGATCGAACTGCACCAGCAGGTCCACGTTCTCCACCCGGTTGACGCCCACCCGCCGGAACTCCGGCTCCGGTGGTTCCGGGTAGGCGAAGCGCGTCTCGTACACCAGGCTGGCCGTCTCGCCGCGACGCAGCGGCCGGG
>JBIQML010000622.1:0-3005 GCA_044463405.1 Nakamurella lactea
CACGCCCAGCGGTTCCAACGCGGTGGCCGTGTAGAAGGGCGCCGCCATGGGCGCGCGCCAGTCCATCAGCACCTGCTCGCGGGCGGGCGTGTCGTCGCTGATCCCCATCCGGCCGATGTGGATGCTCTCGCCGTCGTCCCGGTCCAGCCGCCCGAAGCACAGCCGGTCCTCGGCGGCGTCCAGCACCGCCAGTTCCTGGGCGTAGCGGTACTGCAGCACGTCGCGGTTGAACAGCCCGGCCGGGGTGCCGTCGTTCTCCCGCATCGCCGAGTCCTTGAGGTCCCGGGTGCGGCGTCGCTGCTGATCCAGCAGCCGGTACAGCAGATCCAGGTGCCGCTGCTCGGACTGCACGGCGGGACTGTCGGTCTCCAACTCTCAGGCCTCCCGATGGGCGCCGCGGCCAGTTTCTTCCGCGCGCGAACGAGCCATCTAACTTACTCCTCCGCGGCGCCCGGGGATGACCTCGAGGGTGGCAGCAGTGCGGTGCGCGGAAATCCGCAGGCATGCCACCGATCCATCGCGGGTACCTACCGGTTGTCGGCGAGAGCCGGTACGCCAAGTCGGGTGGCACCCGGAGTCATCCCGGACGGGAGAGGGACGCGATGAACGATCACGTGACGGTGGAGACCAAACGGGCGATCGTGCTGGAGATGGCAGAGTGGCTGGAGGGACGCCGGTTCGGGGTCACATGCGCGCCGGACGCGGATCCGGAGGTCGCCCAGATCGCGACCGCCAGCTGGGCAGAGGGTTATCGCCGCGCCATCCACGAACTCCGCTGGGCGGCCCAGGAGCCGATCGAGATTCCGGACGACATCTCCGAACTGGACACCGATACAGGCTTCGGGCTGTGACGGGGATTCACGACCGGTGCGCCAGCACGACGGTGTCGATGGCCGGCCGGCCCGCGCCGGCGACGTCGCGGCGCGGCTCGGCTGCCGCATCGACCACCATCTCGTGACCGGACTGGCTCAGGTCGGCATCGATGTCGGCCGCTGTGTAAAGGATGTCCGGATCCTGCGGCCCTCCGACGCCCTCGGCGATGTTGCGGGTGTTGTGCCCGACCACCAGCAGGTGGCCGCCGGGAACCAACGCGGCGCAGGCCGCCTCCAGCACGGTGCGGCGCGCGATGCGCGGCAGGTGCAGGTAGATCACCAGGACAAGCTCCACCGGTGCGGGCCGGTAGCCGGTGACGTCCGCGTGCACCCAGCGCACCGGCCGGTGGTGGGCGGGGCGAGTGCGTTCCAGCCGCCGGGCCTTCTCGATGGCCCGCGCGGAGAAGTCGACACCGATGACGGTCCAGCCGCGCTCGGCCAGGAACAGGGCGTTGCGGCCCTCGCCGCAGGCCAGGTCGACGGCCCGGCCGGGTGGCAGGTCCGAGGTGTGCTCCACCACCCACCGATTGGCGCCGGGCCCCCACACCAGATCCGTCCCGGCATAGCGGGCGTCCCACTCGTCCGGGCCCATCGGCGCTCCGGGCGCCGCCCGGTGCGCCCCGCCATCACCGGTGCGACTCGCCTCTCGTCGTCCCATGAGCCGTTTGTACCCCGGCTGCCATGAACGGCTCGGACGGCGGGTCGCGGTCGCGGCGGGAACCCGAGGCGAAGCGGCTGGACCGCAATTACAACGAGTTGCTGCAGGAACTGCGGGTGGCGCAGACGGGCGTGCAGATCCTGTTCGCGTTCCTGCTGACCATCCCGTTCCAGAACACCTTCAGCGGGCTGTCGCCCTTCCAGCACACCGTGTACCTGGCGACGCTGCTCGCGGCGGCCGCGGCGGTGATCATGTTCATCGCCCCGGTCGCCACCCACCGGATGATGTTCCGGCGCGGGATGAAGGACCGGCTGGTCGCGCTGACCAGCCGGCTGGCCATGGCGGGCCTGACATTCCTGTCGCTGGCCATCCTCGGCGCGATCCTGCTGGTGGTGGACGTGGTGGCCGCGCGCACCCCCGCGATCGTCGTCACCGCCGTGACGGCGGCGGCCATCGCGTCGTTCTGGGTCGCCGTCCCGAGCTACTTCCGAACGCGCGAGGTGGACGACGAACCGACCGGCCCACCCGACGGCCTCGGGCCGGGCGCGGGGAGCCGGCCGCGCGGATAGGCCGTTCCGACCGGGTGCGGGTGGCCCGCAAGGCCCGCCCGATCCACGGACGGCCATGATGCCGCGGCTCGTCATCGGCCAGCGAAGGCGCCTAAATTCATCGAATGTTGACTTGCTACCCCGTGACGTCCTATCCTCCGATATCAACACCCGTTGAATTCCTGGAGGGATGCTCATGGACATCGCCATCAGCGCCGATCGCCTGAGCGTGGTCCGGGGCCAGCGCACCGTCCTGGACGGCTTCAGATGCCGGATCGGTCAGGGCATCGTCACCGGCCTGCTCGGGCCGTCCGGCGCGGGCAAGACCACCCTGATCCGAGCCATCGTCGGGGTGCAGCGCCTGCATGGCGGCACCGTCACCGTCTTCGGGCTACCCGCCGGCTCACCGGCGCTGCGCGCCCGAACCGGGTACGTCACGCAATCCCCCAGCATCTACGCCGACCTGACCGTGGTGGAGAACGCGCGCTACTTCGCCTCGATCGTCGGTGCCGGGCCGACCGCTGCCGACCGCGCCGTGGAGGAGGTCGGACTGGGCGGTGCCGCGCATCAACTGGTGCGCACGCTGTCCGGAGGCCAGCACTCCCGCGCCTCGCTGGCCTGCGCACTGGTCGGCGATCCGGACCTGCTGGTGCTGGATGAGCCCACCGTCGGCCAGGACCCGGTGCTGCGCGAGGAGCTGTGGGCCGCGTTCCGGCGCCGGGCCGAGGCCGGCGCCACGGTGCTGGTCTCCAGCCACGTGATGGACGAGGCCGGCCGCTGCGACCGGCTGCTGCTCATCCGGGACGGCGCGCTGCTCGCCGACGACACCCCGGACGGCGTCAGGCAATCGGCCGGCACCGACGACATGGACGCCGCGTTCCTCACCCTGATCCGCAGGTCCACCACCCCGGGATCCCGACCTGCCAC
>JBIQML010000623.1:0-3000 GCA_044463405.1 Nakamurella lactea
GAGGATCTGACGTGCTCGTAGAAGCGCAACTGGCCGCTCGGCCGGAGCACCCGGCGGGCCTCGGCCAGCGCGACGGCCTGCGCCGGGACGCTGCACAGCACCAGGGAGTACACCGCGGCGTCGACCGAGGCGTCCGTCACCGGCAGCGACTCGGCCGTGCCGGCGATCACCGTCACCGCCACCGGCGCCGTGGCCGCGGCCTCCCCGGCACGCTCCCGCAGGTAGGGATCCGGCTCCACCGCGAGCACCGATGTCACCGACGGCGGGTAGTGGGCGAACGTCCCGCCTGGCCCGCAACCGACCTCGATCACCGCCCCGGACAGGCCTGCGACCAGCCGGGATCGATGCTGCGCGGCCCCACGGGCGTCCATCACCGGCGCCAGGCGCGCGTACTCCCGGGCGAACCGGCTCGCCCGGCGCTGCGCCGCCCGCCGGACGGTCCCCGGTGGTGTCCGCTGGGGCCTCATGGCCCCATCATCCCCACTCGACGTGTGCCAGCGACCCGTCCGGCCTAGCCTGAAGTCACCATGACGAACCTCGAGGCCCGGCCGGACGAACTGCTCTGCCGTGCCGGCGTGCGGGACGAGGTGCAGATCATCAAGCCCCGGGACGTGCCGCTGGGCGGGATCCGCGCGATGACCGTCCGCCGGTCGCTGCCCGCCCGGGAACGCCCGTTCATCGGATCGTGGTGCTTCCTGGACCATTACGGCCCCGATCAGGTCCAGCAGACCGGCGGCATGAACGTGGCCCCGCACCCGCACTGCGGCCTGCAGACCGTGAGCTGGCTGTTCCGCGGGGAGATCGAGCACCGCGACAGCCTGGGCACCCATGCGCTGGTGCTGCCCGGCGAGCTCAACCTGATGACGGCCGGCCACGGCATCGCGCACTCGGAGGTGTCCACCCCGGCGACGACGATCCTGCACGGCGTGCAGCTGTGGGTGGCGCTGCCGCCGGACAAGCGGGACATGCCGCCGGCGTTCCAGCACTACGCGGCCCGCGCGTCGGTCGACGCCGGCGTCGGCTGGCGGGTGTTCCTGGGGGAGCTGGGCGGCGAGTCGTCACCGATCCCGACCCATTCGCCGCTGCTGGGCGCGGAGCTGTCGCTGGCGGCGGAGGCCGTCGCAGAGGTCGCGCTGAACCCGCAGTTCGAGCACGGCGTGCTGGTGGACACCGGCAACGTCGAGTTGGACGGGCAGGCCGTGGACTCCCCGACCCTGGTGGCGCTTCCCGTCGGGCGGGCGCGGCTTCGGCTGCGGGCGACGGGGACCAGGGCGCGGGTGCTGCTGATCGGCGGCACGCCGATGGAGTCCGACCTGGTGATGTGGTGGAACTTCATCGGCGGGTCGCACGAGGAGGTCGTGCAGGCCCGGCGGGTCTGGCAGGAAGAGATCGGTGACGGAACTGCCGGTGACGGGCCGTCCGGTGACACGGCGGCGAAGGCCCGGTTCGGCACCGTGCTGGGCTACGACGGGGCTCCGCTCCCGGCCCCGCCGATGCCCGGCGGGCGGCTGCGCGCACGCCGGCCGTCCGGCAGGTCCTGACCGCCGCACCCGGGGCGTCCGACACCGTTCCGGCCGTGCGCCGCGTGGATCAACATCGCAGGCATGCATGAACGTGGCGGAAATGTGACCCTAGTGACTGGTGGGGCGAACTTCATGCATGCGGGCCGTGGAATGCAGGCGGCCGCCTCATGCATGCGGGCCGCCTCATGCCTGCGGCCGCCTCATGCATGCGGCCGTCTCATGCATGCGGCCGTCTCATGCATGCGGCCAGCCGCCAGGTGCTCACAGGTCGGCGAGCGGTGCCTCCGGGTCGGCGAGCGCGGCCAGGTCGACGGTGCGGCCGGAGCGCACCAGGGCGGCGATGTCGTCGGAGACGTCCCAGACGTTGACGTTCATGCCGGCGAGCACCCGACCACCGGCCGTCCAGAACACGATGAACTCGCGCCCCTCCCGGTTGCCCCGGTAGGTGATGGTGTCGAACGACTCGCCGGTCAGGTCGCCGGTGAATTCCATGCCGAGGTCGTACTGGTCGGTGTAGAAGTACGGGATGTGGTCGTAGGCCACGTCCTGGCCGAGCATCGACTTCGCCGCCGCCGGACCCTGGTTCAGCGCGTTCGCCCAGTGCTCCACCCGGATCCGGCGCTTCAGCACCGGGTGCTCGGAGTTGGCGACATCGCCAGCGGCGTAGATGTTCTCGTCCGAGGTGCGCAGCGCTGCGTCGGTCAGCACACCGTTGTCGACGTCCAGCCCAGCCTCCTCGGCGACCTGCGTCATCGGGCGGGCGCCGACCCCGACCACCACCACGTCGGCGTTCACCACCGTGCCATCGTCGGCGCGGACGCCGGTCACCGAGGTCCCGTCACCGACGATCTCCGTCACCCCGGTTCCCAGCCGCAGGTCGACGCCGTGCTCGCGGTGCAGGTCGCCGAACATTCCACCCAGCTCGTCGCCGAGCGCCGCCCGCAACGGAGCGGGCTGTGGTTCGATCACCGTCACCGCGTTGCCGTACCCGCGGGCGGCGGCCGTCACCTCCAGGCCGATCCACCCGGCTCCGACCACCACCACCTGCCGGTCGCCGCCGGACAGCACCGCCTTCAACTCGTCGGAGTTGCGCTTGGTGCGCAGGTAGTGCACGCCGGCCAGGTCCGCGCCCGGCGCGCGGAGCTTCCGCGGCGCGGAACCGGTTGCCAGCAGGAGCTTCTGGTATTCGACGGACGATCCGTCGGAGAGCGCCACGGTGCGTGCCGAGCGGTCGATCCCGGTCGCACGGAGGCCCATGCGCAGGTCGACGTCGTGATCGGCGTACCACTGCTGGTCGTGCACGAAGATCACGTCGTCGGCGTCCGAACCGGACAGCACACCCTTGGACAGCGGCGGTCGCTCGTAGGGCAGCGAGTCCTCGGCGGCCAGCAGCACCACGTCACCGTCGAAGCCCTCATCCCGCAGCGTCTCGGCGGCCTTCGCCGCGGCCAGCCCGCCACCGACGATCACCATCGAG
>JBIQML010000624.1:0-2999 GCA_044463405.1 Nakamurella lactea
TAGAACGGGTCGTGAACTCGGATTTCTGTGCGAGGAATACGTCATCCTCCAGCGTGAAACATGTGATACCAATCGATGATATTCGCTCGCGCAGTCGTTCAAGCTGTGACGCCTCAAGACGGTCTCGGAGCTCGGTAGCCCCACCTCCAGTCAGGCTCCACGGATGTTTCGCCAGTAGCGATCGATCGAGATCCGCCGTGCTGGTCCAACCGTTGTCGTGTCCAGGCTCGCCCACATGATCAACAATCGAACGCCACACGATGCCCTTCGCAGGATCATCGGGGCGACCCGGCTCTCCGCGGATCCCCAGCACCGCACGAACGGTGGTCCCCACAGGGCGCTGATGCCGTCCCACGATAATGACCGTGGGAGTACCGTGCCCTGGGATATAGGCACCCGAGGTGTCGACAACTAGGCGTAGGTCCTGTTTGGTCAAGAACTTCTCGATCAACGGAGGACCATATTCTCGCTTCATGAAGGCGTTCGACGTAATCTGCCCGACCCATCCGGCGGGCCACGAATCTGACCCGCGCCGCGCCAGGCGGAAGAGCAGTTCCATGAAAGGCACTGTCATGGCGTATTTTCCGTGGCAGGTCTCGTACAGTCTGCGGTAGGCCGCATTCAACGCCTTGTCCTTGACCTGGATGTACGGAGGGTTCGCTACCACGACGTCGTACTGGCCTGGACCAAGCAGGCTGCGCAACCTGGGCCTATCCTCGAATCCGTACGCGAATCCGCCGAGATCTGCCGCCTCATCCGAAACATGCTCCAGGCTCTCTTGCAACGCACCGAACCACAGCGAGTCGCCACACGCCAGGTGATACTGGAAAGCGGGAGCATCCTCCAACCGAGTCAGTCCGCTGGCCCGCAGGGCTGCAAGAGCGAGTCGAAATCGGGCGATGGCCACCGCGAACGGGTTCACGTCGACGCCATGGATCGAATCCAGGGCCTTCTGCACCCGGGCCTGGGTCTCGAGACCCGGCGCCTGGCGGTTCCACCGGTCCAGCAGTCGGGCGAACGCGCCGAGCAGGAAGTGGCCAGATCCGCAGGCGGGGTCGATCATGCGGAAGCCGTCGTGCGGCCGCTCGGCCAACGCCGGCTCCAGTGTTCGGTCGAGGATGAATTTTTCGACGAACTCCGGTGTCTGCTTTAGGGCGTACCTGTCTTGGGCTTCCTGCGAGATGTCCTGATAGACGTCACCGAGGAACCGAGTGGACAGGTCCGGATCGGTCAGGTCGCGTAGCAGCGTTCCGTCCTCGCCGCGTTCCCGCCAGAACGCGAGCAGGGCGGCGGCCGCGTCACCGGACGGTGACACCAGGTGCAGCGGCGAGCGCCCGTCCACCAGGTCGCGGGTGGCGGGCAGGGTGCCGAGGTAGGCGACCGCCTCGCCGATCCATTCCCGGTCGGTGTGGGTGGGGTGCTGCCGGAAGTACTCGCGCTGAGCGTCCAAGGCCTCCTGCCGCCGACGGTCCGGGCCGCCGATCCACACCGGGCGCACCAGGGCGTTGTCCTCGCAGAACCGGATGAACACCGTCACCAGCACCCATGCCACCGCCGCCTGGGTGACCCGTTCGTCTCGCCAGGCGGTCCAGGTGGCCACGGTCCGCTCGGCCGAAACCGCCTGGGTGTACTCGTCCTTCCATGCCTGCAGCACACCGCCCTGCGGCACCACGGTGAAGCCGGCGTCCGGTTCGACCCGATTGCGCAGATCGTCGGTCAGGGCCAGCACCTGCTGGCGCAGTTCGGCGGTCAAGGTGGCGGGTGCGCTCATCGGGTGCTCCCTGGGAGAGTGCCGGTCCTGCTGGTCAGGACGGAGGTGGTCGACTCGACGTTCGGGGTCGCCGGTGTCGCCGCTACCGCTACGGCTGGGTCGGCACGGGTGCCGGGGTCCGCTGCCGGGTCTGCCGTCAGCCAGGAGTCGTCGAGTTGGATGAACTGTCCGGGCGCGGCTAGCGGCAGGGGCTGCCCGTCCACCAACCCACCGGTGCTGCCATGCAGTTGCGGTACCAGAACCCACACCGCGGACCGGCGGGGGCTGGTCAGGTCGGTCCACTGCGCCAGTTCGGCCAGGTGCCCGTAGCGGGCTAAGGGAGCGACCTCGGTGAGCAGCACCGGACCCGCCTGCCGGTCCGCGGCGGCCAGGATCGCGTCGTGCACCGCGGGAATGGTCCTGGACACCAACATGGCCAGCCCGGCGGCGGGCCGGCTGCCCGGCTCTGCGGCGTCGGCCGCCGTCACGGTTTCCCAGTCCATGCCGAGATCGGCTGCCTGCCGGCGCATGCCGTCGATGAGCACGGAGGTCACGTCGACCGGCTGCGCGTCGCACCGGCGGCGAAGCAGATCCTGCGCCAGCGGTAGGTACTCGGCCGGCACGCCCAGCGCCAGGAACGACCTTGCGTCGATGCTCTCGGCCAGCCGGCGTGCGACGTGCCCACCGGAGCCGGCGACCGCGGATGCCGTCGCGGGATGCCGGCGGGTGATGCGGGTGGCCAGGCCGGTGGTCGGTGCGCGCAGTCCGCGGGGCCGGTAGGCACGGTCCCGCTCGTCATACACGAGTGGCAGCCCGGCACGTTCCACCAACTCATCCAGACCGTGTGAGCGGTCGGGCACGGCGGGCAACGCTGGGAAGCGGGCCCGCACCCGGTCGCGCAGCTCTTGGGCGCCGATGGACTGGCCTGGCGCCAGCCCAGAAACGGCCACCCGGAGCGCGTCGGCCAGCGGCAGATCGCGGTGGTGGAGAGAGCCGTCGCCAGCCACCGCCGCGTGCTGGGACAGGGCGGCACCCAGCCGCACGAGCCGGGCGGGGTTCGCGATCACAACCTCGTTGACTTCGAAGTCGATGGCGGTGACGAACGCCCGGTGCAGCTGACTGGCGGCGCGGGAGGCGGCGATCAGTGGTTCGCCCGCCCTCTGCGCGGCGTCCACCAGCTCGTCGGCGCGCCGGCCGGTGCCGTCCGCGGCGGCCAGCAGATCGGGACGGGTGGCGACGGTGACCAGCT
>JBIQML010000625.1:0-2997 GCA_044463405.1 Nakamurella lactea
GGCCGTTACGTGCTGGCCTACGGCAACATCACCGCCCCGCCGGCGCAGTGGACGAACGACCCCGCCGTCCGTGCGGTCATCGAGCGGGCCAGGGACGACTCGCGGTTGTTCGGCGCGCAGATCGCCTTCGACGTCCCGGAGGATCCCGCCTTCCCGGAGAAGCCCGCGTTCGAGGCCGCCAAGGATCTCGGGGTCCGCGTCACCACCCACGCCGGGGTATGGGGCGCCACCAACGACGCCGGCGTCAAGGAGATGTACGAGGCGGGGGTGATGGAGCCGGGGACCACCTACGTGCACTGCGCCTCGCTGTCCGACGACTCGCTGAACATGATCGCGGCGACCGGCGGTGTCGCGTCCCTGGCGACCGAGAGCGAGTTCACCTGCGGGCAGGGTTACCCGCCCTCGCAACGGATCCGGGCGCACGGCATCCAGGCCTCGCTCTCGATCGACACCAGCGTGTGGATGAGCGCCGACATGTTCTCCGCCATGCGGGCCACCATCGGAGCCGACCGCGCCATGGAGCACTACCTGGCGCACGGCAAGAACGAGACCGTGACGCACGCCCAGCTACGCGTCGAGGAGGTCGTCGACTGGGCCACCCGCGGCGGCGCGAAGGTGCTCGGCGTCTACGACCGGATCGGCAGCCTGGAGCCGGGCAAGCTGGCCGACGTGGTGCTGATCAAGAACGACAACTCCCCCAGCATGACGCCGATCATCAACCCGTACGGCCACGTTGTGTACCAGGCCGGCCGCGGTGACGTGCACACCGTGCTGGTGGGCGGCGAGCCGATCAAGCTGGACGGCAAGCTGGTGGCCGGTGACGTGCCCGGTGTGCGCACGAAGGTGGAGAACACCGTGGACTACCTGCGGGGCCAACTGGGCGAGGAGACCTGGAACGCCGGCATGTACCCGGAGATCCCGGAGACCGAGATCCTGTCCAACCCCTACCAGTACCGCAAGGGCGAGACCGCCACGGTGTGACACCGGCCGGGGACCTCGCCACGCGCGGTGCGAGTCGGGGTGTCGGTGCGACGTTCTAGGGTGGCGCCACGCACTCCGGGACCCGCCCGAAGCCGGATGTCGACAGGGACGCCGGAAGGGGGCTGCGCGATGCCGGACGCCAGTGGCGCGTGGACGGTGGACGATCACCTGCGTGAGGCGCCGGCGGACTCCGTCGAGTTGTACCGCGCCGTCGAGGCGGCCATCCGCGAGTGCGGCCCGGTGATCGTCTCGCCGTCGAAGACCACGATCACGTTCAAGGGCGATCGTCGCGGCTTCATGGGTGCGCGGCCGACCCGCCGGGGGGTGCGCGGCTACCTCGACCTCACGCGGAGCCTGGTGGGCGACCACCGCATCATCAGCAGCAGCCCGTACACCGGTCGCCTGCACGTCAACCACTACCGGCTGACGAGCATGGCAGACCTGGACGACACCTTCCGGGCCTGGGTGCGCGAGGCCTACCGGGTGGGTCAGGGTGCGCATCTGCACCGATGACCGGGTATCTGCACCGATGACCGGGCCGCCGTCACAGCTCCCGCACCGTGAGGATGTCGTCCCCGTGGTGCGCATCCGGCCGCACATCACCGGTTTCGCGGAATCCGAGCTTGTCCAGCACCCGTCGCGAGGCCGCGTTCCAGTCCCTCACGCCCGCCCACAGCCGCCGGTAGCCGGCACCGACCGCCCAGTCGACCACCGCACGCCCGGCCTCGGTGGCGTAGCCCTGGCCGTGCTCCGCGCGCAGCAACTCGTAGACCAGCTCGGGCTCATCCTGTGACCCGTGACCATGCACGGTCAACCCGCAGTACCCGATGACGTCGCCCGTCCCCGTGCGCACCACCGTCAGGATTCCCGGCTGTCCCTCCTGCCGCTCGGCGCGGAGCTGCACGACGATGTCGGCCAGGGTCGGTCGGCCGTCCGGGCCGATCCGCCGATGCGGCGGTACCCGCGGATCCCGCTCGGTCCACAACCGGCGGTAGACGGCCGCATCGTCGTCCTCGGGACGCCGCAGGACGAGGCGATCGGTGTGCAGCGCCTGCAGTCCGGGGTGGATCGGCATGCCGGCATTGTCCCCGTGGCCGCGGAGCACGATGCCGGCGGAGCACGATGCCGGCGGAGCACGATGCCGGCGGAGCACGATGCCGGCGGCGCAACGGGCCCGCCCGCTACACCGCCCCGACCCGGGCGGGCACCGTCCCGACCCGGTCTCCGGCGGGCACCGTCCCGACCCGGTCCCCGGCGGGCATCGCCAGGATCCGGGAGAGCACGGCACCGAGTTCGGCGCCCCCGTCCTCGGTCGCTCCGGCGCTGCGCCAGGCCAGCACGTCGTCCGGCCGGATCAGCACCGCGCCGGCCCGGCCGACGCCGTACACCTCGGCGAACCTGCCGTCCACATCGATGATCTCGCCGGTCTCGCCGCCGACGCACACCGCCCGGATCCGCACGCCACGCTCCCGTCCGGCCGCCTCGGCGCCCCGGCACCACGCCTCCCCGTCGGGACCGGCCAGCAGCAGGAACCCGCCATCGACCAGGTCGAGCGTGGAGATCCGCTCCCCCGCCCGGTCCAGCCACACATGGGGCGCACGCGCGCCGACCAGCGCCTCCCCCGTGCGCGGGTTGTGCGTGGCGGGCAACGGATCCCGGTCGGGCACGACGGCATCCGAGTCGCACACCGCACCCAGCTCCACGGCGGCGTCGTCCAGCTCTTCGGCCAGGTTCTCCCGCGGCAGGCTCGGGTCCAGTCGCGCCACGTAGCGGGCGTAGGCCTGCTCGACGACCATCGCGCTGCCCGGCCGCCGTTCGGCGTCGTAGCTGTTCAGCAGCTCCGGACCGGCGCTGCCGCCGAGCACCAGCGCCAGCTTCCAGGCCAGGTTGTGCGCATCGGCCACCCCGGTGTTGCCGCCGAATCCGCCGGTGGGCGGCATCACGTGCGCGGCATCGCCGGCCAGCAACACCCGGCCCTGGACGAAGCGTTCCGCCCAGCTGGCCGAGGCGTCCCAC
>JBIQML010000626.1:0-2994 GCA_044463405.1 Nakamurella lactea
GGCGGCAGCGCGTCGGGCAGTGCCTCGTCCGGGAGCAGCGCGTCCGGGGCCTCGGGCAGCGCGTCCGGGGCGTCGACCAGCGGCAGCGCGTCGCCGTCGGGCTCGGGCAGCACCACCGCGCCAACCGGGACCTTCGTGGTGGCGCGCACCGCGGACATCGACAAGCTCGACCCGCACCTGGGCACCGCCTTCACCACGCTCAACACGCTCGGCCTGGTCTACGAGTCACTGGTCCAGACCGACAACAACGGCAAGCTGATCGGTGCGCTCGCCACCAAGTGGACCGTCTCCGATGACGGCACAACGATCACCTTCGACCTGCGCAAGGGCGTGAGCTGGCAGGACGGCGACCCCTTCACCTCCGCGGACGTCAAGGCGTCGCTGGACCGGATCCTGGACGAGAAGACCGGCGCGGTGGCCCGTTCCAACCTGACGAGCATCACCGGCGTGGACACCCCGGACGACGACACCGTGGTGCTGCACCTGTCCGAACCGAATGAGGCGATCTTCTACGCGCTGTCGTCCACCAACGCCGCCATCGTGCACGCCAAGGACATCAAGGACGGTTCCGTCGGCAAGACGCCGGACGGCACCGGACCGTTCGAGTGGGGGTCCTGGAAGCAGGGCCAGCAGGTCACCCTGAAGGCGAATCCGGACTACTGGGGCGGCGCGCCGAAGGTGGCCACGGTGGAGTTCCGGGTGATCCCGTCGGAGTCCTCGATCCTGGCCGGCATGCGGGCCGGGGCGTTCCAGCTGGGCCTGGTCTCCGACCCGAGCGTCGCGGCGCAGGCGCAGGGCGCCTCCGGTTTCACGCTGATGAAGAAGGCGTCGATGTCCTACCACACGCTGATGCTCAACGGCCGGCACAAGCCGCTGAACAACATCAAGGTGCGGCAGGCCATCGCCTGCGCCGTGAACAGGCAGCAGGTGATCGACACGGCCGCCTTCGGTGACGGCAAGGTCACCGGCCCGATCACCAGCCCGGGTTTCCAGTACAGCCCGACCGACGGCCTGGCCTGCACCGCCGGCGACATCGACGGAGCCAAGAAGCTGCTCAGCGAGTCCGGGGTCAAGACACCGATCACGCTGAACACCATCGTGATGAGCGACAACTACGCCACCGCCGTGCCGGAGGCGCAGAACCTGCAGGCGCAACTGGCCAAGATCGGCGTGAATCTGAAGATCAACCAGATGCCCACCAGCCCGTACGTCAAGGCCTGGTTGGACGCCGACTTCGACGCGGCGGTCGCGCGCAACGGCGGCAGCTCGGACCCCTATCTGATGTACGGCCGGTACTTCACCACCGGCGGCAGCCTGAAGGGACCGGCCGGCCTGACCTCGAAGACCCTCAACGACCTGCTGGTCAAGGGCAACACCGAGCGCGACCAGTCGGCCCGCAAGGCGACCTACCAGAAGCTGCAGCAGGAGCTGCTCAAGGAGTCTCCCTGGGTGTGGATGTTCGCCGAGTACGACTACTACCTGGTGTCGGACAAGGTCACCGGGTTCGTGGCCCGCGCGGACGAGTCGCTGGTGAACCTGGCGACCTCCGGGCTGTCATCCTGACGCCAGCGCCGGGCGAGCGGTGAGCGCAGTGGCGAACCTGCGGTGGGCGGCGGCCCGGTTCGCCGGGGCGATCCTCACCCTGTTCGGGGTCGCGGTGGTGGTGTTCCTGGTGCTCCGGGTGATCCCCGGGGACACCATCACCGCGTCGATGGGCATCGAGTCCGGCACCCTGACCGACGCCCAGCGCGCCGCCCTCGAGCACTACTACGGGCTGGACAAACCCCTGCTGGTGCAGTTCTTCTCGTGGCTCGGCCAGGTGCTGACCGGGAACCTGGGAGTGTCGCTGATCAGCGGGCAGTCCGCGGCATCGCTGATCGGCAACGCCCTGCCGGTGACGGTGGAACTGGCGGTGCTCGCGGCGCTCATCGGCACCGGCGTCGGGGTGCTGCTGGGCATGCTCGCCGCCAGCGGACCGGGCCGGCTGCGGGACGGCACCGCCCAGGGCGCCGCACTGGTCGGTCTGGCGATCCCGGAGTTCGTGCTGGGGGCGGTGGTGGTCGCCGCGCTGGCCGAGATCTTCGGCTACTTCCCGGACACCGGCACGTTCGTGCCGCTGACCGACTCGGTGTCCGGCAACCTGAGCCAGATGCTCTACCCTGCCCTGGTGCTGGCCGTCGGTTTCGCCGCCAACGTCATGCGCACCACCCGGTCGGCGGCGGTGGAGGTGGCCGAGGCGGACTTCATCCGGACCGCACGAGGCAAGGGCGTCACCGCCACCAGGATCCGGCTGCGACACATCCTGCGCAACGCCTCGGTGCCGATCGTCACCATCACCGGGATCCAGTTCGGCTACCTGCTGGGCGGCACCGTGATCATCGAGCAGATCTTTGCCCTGCCCGGGCTCGGCCGGCTGCTGTTCACCTCGATCACCAACCGGGACTACGCGGTGGTGCAGAGTTCGGTGCTGGTGATCGCCGCAGGGTTCGTGCTGGTGAACCTGATCGTCGACCTGCTGTACCGGTTCATCGACCCGCGGACGCGTGCCACATGACGACCACCTCCCCGCCGCCCCCGGCGACGGCCGAGGCCCCCGGGCCCGCGGCCACCGGCGCCCGGCGTTCCACCAGGTCCGCCCTGCGCCGGGTCTGGCGAGACCCCGGCGGCCGCGCCGGGCTGATCATCGTCGCGGTGATGGTCGTGCTCGCCCTGCTGGGCATCTCGCATCTGTTGCCGCACGACCCGATCGCGCAGGCACCGGCCGACCGGTTGCAGGGGCCCTCGGGCGACTACTGGTTCGGCACCGACCAGTTCGGCCGAGACGTCGCGGTGCGCACCTTCGTCGGGGTGTTCGCCTCGCTGCGGGTATCGGTGGTGTCGGTGGCGATCGCCGCCGTGGTCGGCTCCGTGCTGGGCGTGCTCTCCGGGTTCCTGGGCGGATGGGTGGACCAGGTGATCGGGCGCATCATCGACATCCTGTTCGCCTTCCCCGCG
>JBIQML010000627.1:0-2988 GCA_044463405.1 Nakamurella lactea
CGGCGAATTCGCCCACCGGCGGGATGCCCGCAGCTGCGCCGTCCGGCTCCTGGCCCGGTGCCGGGCCGGCAGGACCGCCACCGGGCGAGCCCGGCCCGGGCGGCCCCGTGGGCCCGCCCACCGGCAGGCCCGACTTCGGCGCGCCCGACTTCGGCGCGCCCGGCCACCAGGCCGGCCCGTCCGGCCACCAGACCGGCCCGTCCGGCGAGCAGCCAGGGCCCGGAATGGACCGGCCGGGGCCGTTCGGTGCCCCGCCGCCGGCAGGCGGCCCGTCCAGCGGCCCGACGCCGGCTGTGGGCCAGCACGACGAACCGGGCGCCGCCCAGGGATTCGGTCCGCCGCCCCCCGGACCGGGCTTCGACACGGCACCCGGCACCGGTCGGCCACCCGCGCCGGACGCGGGCACCGGCCGTCCGGAACCACCTGCGGTCCCGGCCTCCGGTGACGACGACAATCCGGAGGAGACGCAGCAACTGCGGTTCTGACCAGCCGCGCCACCATGACGCCCCGCACGACCGGCGACCGGCCGTCGTGCGGGGCGTCTGGCGTTTGCGGCATTGGATCGCGGCCGGCGGCGTGCCTGCCACGGCCTGCCCGCCCTCCCGTGTGACAGTGGCAGGCGTGCCCGTCTCGCCGCCGCTGATCGACCGCCGCCTGCTGCTGCCGAGCGGTGTGTCGTCGCGCAACGGGCTGATCAGGCCGGGGCGGGTGATCGCGACGGTGGCCTCCGCGGTGCTGCGGGCGGCCGCGGCCGTGGCAGCCGGGCTGCTGCTGGTGGAGGGCATCGCCCTGCTGTTGTGGGCCGTCACGCCCGGCAGCGGATCGGACGCCACCGGACTGCTCGGCGGCGGCGTGGTGGCGTTCGCCGCCGGGCACTTCCTGCCGGTGACCATCGGCGGGGTCTCCGTCACCGTGCGCCCGCTGCTGCTGACCGTCATCGCTGTCGCCGTGATCGCCTCCTCCGCCGGTCGGGCCCGTCCGGTGCGCGGTCGCACGCTGGAGGCGCTGCACGGTGCGATCTTCGCGCTCACCTACGCCGTGCTGGTGGGCCGGGCCGCGACGGCGCTGACTCCCGACGGAGCCGTCGGCAGCGGCCTGCTCGCCCCGCTCGGCGTGGCCGTGGTGGGGGCGCTGCTGGGCATCACCCTGCACCGCACGGCCTGGAATCGCTGGTGGCGCCACTGGGCCCCGCGGTGGCTGCGCGCGGCGCTGCGCGCCGGGCTGGCGGCCGGCTGCATGCTGCTGGCTGCCGGCGCGCTGGCCGTCGTCATCGGACTGGTGACCTCGCTGTCGGACGCCACCGCGATCGCGAAGCTGACGGCCGGCTCGGCGGGCGACGGGTTCGGGTTGCTGCTGCTCGGCCTGGCCTTCCTGCCGAACGCCGTGGTGGCGGGCGTCGGATACGTCTCGGGGGTGGGGTTCACGCTGGGCGGCGGCAGCTTTTCACCGCTGGTGACGCATGGCACCGACCTGCCGGCGATCCCGTTGCTGGCGGCGATTCCGGACGGATCGGTATCCCGGGCGGCGCTGCTGGCCTTCGTGGCGCCGGTCGCCGCCGCCGCGCTGATCGGCGTGATCACCTGCCGGATGCTGGACACCCGACGCGGCAGGATGGCCGCCGCGGCGCTGGCCGCCGTGGTCGCCGGGCTCATCGTGGCGGGGCTGGCGGCGGCGGCGCGCGGGGGCGTGGCCGGCGGTCCGTGGGAGACCACCGGAGTGCCGGTGCTGCTGGCCGGTGGCGTGGTCACGGGCGCGCTGATGGTAATCGGGGTGGCGTGGGCGGCGGTGTCCGGACTGCGCTCGGTGGCCTGGGCGCCCCGTCGCGAGTCCGCGGGGGTGGATGCCGACGATGCTGGGAACGGCGACGGCGGTGACGGGGATCCGAACGGCGCCGATCCCGGCGACCCTGATCGCGAGACCGTCGGCAGCACCGGCGACACTGGCGAAACATCCGACACCGACGACACTGCCGACGCTGCCGACGCTGCCGACGCTGCCGACGCTGCCGACGCTGACGACGCCGACGACACTGACGAAACATCCGACACCGACGACGAATTCGACGCTGACCGCTACCTCACCGCCGACGCTCCCGAGGCCGAAGCCGAGGCGCCGGAGGGTCCCGTCGCCGATCCGGATGACGCCGCCGACGACGTCGGTGACGTCGGATCCGCCGATGCCACCCCGGACCCGGCGGGCGACGACGAACCCTTCCCCGACAGCCCTCGCGCCGACGACCCGGGCGCCGAGGATGCGGACGCCGAGCGTGCCGGCGACCGGTTGCCGGACGCCGGCTGACAGCCCGCCACGGGCTCATCGAGACACCGCCGCCGCAGCGCTACCGGCCCGGCCCGCAGCGGCCCGTGGCAACCCCTTTAGGCTGAAGCCGACATCCTGACCGGGGTGGGGTGGGCCGGGAGACCGGCGACGCCGCCGTCCTGGGATCGCACCGCCGGACGAGAGAGCCCAGGTGACCGAAGGTCTGACGATCCGTCGTGACGGGTCCACACCGTTGCGGGTGGTGGTACTCGTCTCCGGCGGAGGATCCAACCTGGCGGCGCTGTTGCAGGCCGCGAGCGGCCCCGACTATCCCGTCACCGTCGCCGCGGTGGGATGCGACCGCCCCGGTGCCGGCGGCCTCGAGCTCGCCGCCACCGCCGGCGTCCCCACCTTCACCGAGCGGGTGACCGACCACCCCGATCGCGCCGCCTGGGATCGCGCGCTGACCCGCCGGGTCGCCGCCTTCGAACCCGACCTGGTGATCTCCGCGGGATTCCTCAAGCTGGTCGGGCCGAGCTTCCTGGCGCGATTCGCCGGTCGCTTCCTCAACACCCACAACGCCCTGCTGCCGGCATTTCCCGGAATCCACGGCCCAGCCGACGCGCTGGCCTACGGGGTGAAGATCGCCGGCGCCACGCTGTTCTTCGTCGACGACGGTGTGGACACCGGCCCGATCGTCGCGCAGGTCGCCGTACCGGTGAACGACGG
>JBIQML010000628.1:0-2981 GCA_044463405.1 Nakamurella lactea
GGGTGCCGGCCGGGTCGGTGACGTCGGCCGCGCTCATCCGGGTGGTCGCGTCGCTGTCCGCCGGCGGGGTGTGTCCGGGCGTGCCGGCGCCCGGATCCGGGTCGCCCTGCTGGTCCGTCACCGCCACCTGCCTTCGTTCCTGCCGTTCCGGGCCGGTGCCCACGCCCCGCGCTGCCTGCGCGGTCCCTACGAGGGTGCCATGACGAGCGCCGTTCTCCACACCATCGGGCGCCTCCGGGATGGTCGCGGCCCCGGGCGCCGGGCGGGCGCCGCGCCGTCCGAGCATGCCCGGTAGCCGGCGGTGCAGCGCCTCGACCTCCTCCACCCGCAGCAGCAGCATGATCGCCGTCACGACCAGCAGCCCGACCAGGCCGCCGACCACGAGTTGCAGCACGGCCTGCGCCACGGATGCGCCGGAGACCGGCAGCACGTACTCGACCACCGCCCAGGCCGCGGCCCCGCCGGCCGCCGACGCCACCGCCACCTTCCCGACGGTGACCAGCGTCCGGCCGGAACCCATCGAGCCGAACCGGGCACGCAGCCACAGTTCCCCGACGACCACCCCGACCACGTACGACACCGACATGGCCAGGGCAAGACCGGGAACGACCCACTGCTGCGGCAGTGCGGTGCACGCCAGCAGCAGCGGGATCCGCACGAGGACCATCACCAGGTTGATCAGTGCCGGGGTGCGGCCGTCCTTCATGGCGTAGAACACCCGCATCTGCACCAGCGTCACCGCCAGCGGCAGCAGCCCGATGGCGAAGCCGGCCAGGGTCAGCCCGAGGGTGTTCGCGTCGCTGGCCCGGCCGTACTGGGATGTGACGACGGCCAGCGGGACCGCCAGTGCGATCATCGCCGCCGTCACTGGCAACAGCGCCACCGTGGACAGCCGGTTCGCCACCCCCATGTCGTGCTTGACGGCGTTCATCTCGCCCGCGGCGGCGTGCCGGCTCATCCGCGGCATGATCGCGGTCAGCAGCGAGACGCCCAGGAGGCCATAGGGCAGCTGGAACAGCATGGAGCCGAAGCTGTACAGCGCGTAGAAACCGTGCCGGCCGTCGTGGGACACCCAAACGGTGACGACATATCCCGCCTGGCTGACCAGCGCATAGACGACCGCCCAGCCCATCAGCCTGCCGGCCTCGGCCATCCGGGAGTCCAGCCCCCACCGCCAGCGGAAGCGGAAGCCGGATCGCCACACCGCGGGCAGCAGCACGGCGGCCTGCAGCACGATCCCGGCCGTAGTGCCGGCGCCGAGCAGGAAGAACTGGCTGGCGGACAGGGTGGCCAGCCCGTTCGCGGTGGCACCGGAGTTCGGCAGGACCAGCAGCAACGCGCCGACGCCGATGACGACCAGGTTGTTCGCCACCGGAGCCCAGGCCGGCGCGGCGAAGCGCTCCTTGGTATTCAGGATCGCGCCGAGCAGCGCGGCGATGCCGTAGAAGAAGATCTGCGGCAACAGCAGGTAGGCCAGGTGGGTCGCCAGGGTCGGGTCGGCGTTGCTGGCGCCCCAGAGGTACAGCCTGGTCAGCAGCGGTGCGGCGGCCATGGCGGCGGCGGTGGCCAGCAGCAGCGCCACGATCGCCAGGGACATCAGCTGCTGGGTGTAGCGCTGGCCGCCGTCCGGGTCGGACCGCGCGCGGGACAGCAACGGGATCGCCACCGAGGCGAGCACGCCGCCGATCAGCAACTCGAAGATGATGTTGGGCAGCGTGTTGGCCAGGGCGTAGGAGTCGCCGACGATCCAGAACCCGTAGAAGGCCAGCAGCACCACCTTGGCGACGAAGCCGGTGACGCGGCTGACCAGCGTGCCGATGGCCATCGTCGACCCGGCGCGCACCACCCCGGAGGTGCGGGCCGTCCGCATGCCTTCGGAGGCGGAGCCGACTGTTGGTGCGGAGGCGGAGCCGACTGTTGGTGCGGAGGCGGAGCCGACTGTTGGTGCGGACGCGGAGCCGACTGTTGGTGCGGACGCGGAGCCGGCTGTGCGTTCAGGGCCGGCGCTGCGGCGGTCGCGCTCGTCCGGGATCGACTCGTCGCTGATGCGCTGGATGACCACGGTGGCGTCCTCGCCGGGGTCCAGCGGCCCGGGGGCTTCGGTCATGGCGGGCCCGCCCCGCGGGATTCCCCGTCACCGCCGTTCCCGTCGGTTTCGTCACCGCCGTTCCGGTGGCTGCGCTCGTCACCGCCGGTGCCCTGGTCCGTCACGGCTGTGACGCCCTCGTCGCCGGTCGCGGTGGTCACGGTGGCCAGCCGGGTCTGCCGTCCCCGCCAGCGCTGGTGGATGCGGAACGCCACCATCAGCACCAGCACGCCGCCGGCCACCAGCATCAGCACCAGCGTCAGCGCCCCGTACGCGCGCGAGGCGATGGTCAGCGGTACGGCGGATCCCCAGGTCGCGCCGTCCGGCCCATGCAGCTGCGCGTAGACCGTGAAGGTGCCGGAACGCGAGACCTCGGCGGAGATCTTGACCGGCTTGGTGCGGGGCCCCGCCGGGATGTCGATCACGCCCGGGTCGTGGGTGATCAACCCGGACCGGCCGCCGCCGAGGATGCTGACCCCCACCGACACCTGGTACGGCAGCGTGTTCTGCACGGTCAGCAGCAGCGGTGAGGTGGAGGACGCGAGCGTGAAGCTGGCGCTGCTGCGGTGGATGCGCACCCCGTTGAACAGGCGATTGAGGCTGGCGGAGATGGTGGTGAGCACCGGCTGCTCCGGCTCCGCGACACCCCGCAACGACGCCGACGCCGCGGGAAGCAGTGCCTCCTGCAGCGGGGTGAGGATGTCCGCCGGGTCGCCGCCGCCGGGGTTCGGGTCGGCGGTCAGCGCCTCCTGGAGCACGCCGATCCGGTAGTCGAGTTGCTGCAGCTCGCTCAGGTAGCCGGCCGGCAGCTCCCTGTCCCGAGCGGTCCCGGGGTAGTGCAGCCTGCCCTGCGGGTGCTGGCCGGCGACGGTGCCGGCGATCGAGGTCAGCGGCG
>JBIQML010000629.1:0-2980 GCA_044463405.1 Nakamurella lactea
AGCACCCGTTCGACGTGGTCGGCTGGGACGGCTGCCTGTACCCGTACACGTTCAACATCTCCGACTTCGAGCCGATCACCGGGCGGGTGCACCAGCCGCCGCCGGTACATCAGGTGTTCGAGGGCATCAACTTCGTGATCTGCAACTTCGTGCCGCGCAAGGTGGACTACCACCCGCTGTCCATCCCGGTGCCCTACTACCACTCCAACGTCGACTCCGACGAGATCATGTTCTACGTCGACGGGGACTACGAGGCGCGCAAGGGATCCGGCATCGGCAAGGGGTCGATCTCCGTGCACCCGGGCGGGCACTCGCACGGGCCGCAGCCGGGCGCGGTCGAGGCGGCCATCGGCAAGCACTACTTCGACGAGCTCGCGGTGATGATCGACACCTTCCGGCCGCTGGAACTCGGTGAGGCCGGGCTGGCGGTGGACGACGGGAAGTACGCCTGGTCCTGGTCGGGGCGCGGGCCGGGCGAGTAACGGTCCGGGGCTCAGTCCGCGCCGGGGTACATCGCGTCCACGGTCACCTCGTCCACGGTGGCGCCGGGATGGATGGCGGTGACGTAGCCCCCGGCCGCGCCCACCGACAGCAGTTGCTCGGCCATCTCGTCACCGCCGAGGGTGATCCCCGCCAGGTCCCGCGACCGGTTGTCGAAGGCCAGCCTGGCCTCGTGACCGGCGGTGCTGATCTTGGCCAGCGATCCGGTGGAGGCCAGTGACGCCCTGGCCACCCCGAGCAGCCCGAGCGCCTCGTCCAGCGCCGGCACCAGGTGCTCGGCGTTGCCCTCGCACATGGCGCGGATCAGCTCGGGACGGGTGCCGGCGACCCTGGTGCCGTCGGCGAAGGATCCGGCGGCCAGCGACAGGGCCAGCGCGCCGCCCTGCTGGGCGACCTGCGCCAGGGCCAGCGCGAGCAGGTGCGGTAGGTGGGAGATCCGGGCGGCGGCGTCGTCGTGCGCCTCGGGCTCGACGGGCACCACCCGGGAGCCGACGGTCAGCGCCAGGCCGGCGACCGGGATCCAGTCGGAGATCCGGCTGCGCTCGTCCAGGGTGGTCACCCAGGTCCGGTCCTGGAACAGGTCGGGGCTGCCGGCGGCCCAGCCGGAGTGGGTGGTGCCGGCCATCGGGTGCGAGCCGATGTAGCGGGCGCGCGGGGCCAGGCCGGCGACCTGCTCGGCGACCGGGGCCTTGACCCCGCCGACGTCGGTGAGCAGCACGGTCGGGGCGGCGGTGTCGACGGTCTTGAGCAATGGCGGGAAGGCCGTCACCGGTGCGGCCAGCACGACCAGGGCCTCGGTGTCGAGGGCGTGCTGCAGGGCGTCCTCGAGGGACTCGTGCACCTGATGACCGTCGGCGGCCGCGGCGTGCCTGGTCTGCTCGCCCGGCGACCAGCCGAAGGTCGGCAGGTGGCCGGCGGCGGCCCGCATCAGCGAGCCCCCGATCAGGCCGAGGCCGAGCACGCACAGCGCGTCGGGGAGCGGGGCCGGGTTGCTGGTGCTGCCCGTGCTGGCTTCGCTGGACCGTGCGTCGGGCATGTGGCCTCCTCCTGTGCTGCTGGCGTCGCGTGGTGCTGCTGGTGTCGCGTGGTGCTGCTGGTGTCGCGGACGCTCGTGGCACTGGTGCAGCGTGGCGCCAGTGCAGATCCTTCCCCGGACGGGGGTCGCCGGATGGCAGCGACCCACCGTTCGGCCTTGATGTCCGAAGTTGATCACCTACTGACATGGCCGACGTGGCGCCGCTCACGTACCGTTTGGCAGGTGAGCACTGACGGGTTCGCGGTTGCCGTGGCGCGCGAGGAGGGCAGCTGGCGCTGCTCGCTGCTCGGCGATGAGTTGCTGGACGACCTGGACGGCGTGATCAGCGCGCTGCGCCGGGTGGCCTCGGGCGGGGCGGCGGTGTTCGCCATGCTGGCCGTGGACGAGGAGTTCTTCGCCATCGTGCGGCCGGTGCCGGGCGGGGCGTCGTTGCTGGTCTCGGATGCCACGGCGGCGCTGGACTACGACCTGGCGGCGGACATCCTGGACCTGCTGCAGGTGCCCACCCCGGACGAGGACGAGGTCGACGACGAGCCCTGGCCGGAGGGCGACCTGGCGGTGCTGTCCGACTTCGGGCTCTCCGAGCAGGAGATGCAACTGATCGTCGACGACGAGGACCTGTACCCGGACGAGCAGCTGCAGATGATCGCCCAGCGCTGCGGGTTCGAGGGGGAGTTCTCGGGCGTCGTGGACGTCGATCACGACTGAGCCGGTACCTGGTGAGGCGGACGGGGCGGTGACGGATTCCCCGGACATGCCCGACGCTGTGGAGGCCGCCGATTCCCTGTTGATGACTGCGGCTCTGGCTGAGGCGGGGCTTTGTGCTGGTAGCGGGGACGTGCCGGTCGGGGCCGTGGTGGCTCGTGCTGATGGGGCGATTCTGGGGCGGGGTCACAATGCCCGGGAGGCGACGAGGGATCCGACGGCGCACGCCGAGATCCTGGCGCTGCGGGCGGCTGCTGGGACCGTGGGCTCGTGGAACCTGTCGGGGCTGACGCTGGCGGTGACGGTGGAGCCGTGCACCATGTGCGCCGGTGCCCTAGTGGCGGCCCGGATCGAGCGGGTGGTGTTCGGCTGTTGGGAGCCCAAGACCGGCGCGGCCGGGTCGTTGTGGGACGTGCTGCGTGACCGGCGGCTGACGCACCGGGTGCAGGTGCGTGGCGGGGTGTTGGCCTCCGAGTGCGCGGGGCTGCTGGAGGCGTTCTTCGGCGAGCGGCGGTAGGTGGCTCTGGTCCGGGCCGGACCCCCGGAGTCGTGTGTGTCAGAGTGCGCTCGGGCGCCCCCTGGGACTCACGACTCTGAGCCTGGGCGCGGGCGGTCCGGGGCGGGCGCGGCGTCCGGTAGGCTGTTCCGCGGTAGCGTGTCCGAGCGGCCGAAGGAGCGCGCCTCGAAAGCGCGTGAGGGGGCAACTCCTCCGTGGGTTCAAATCCCACCGCTACCGCC
>JBIQML010000630.1:0-2978 GCA_044463405.1 Nakamurella lactea
GACGAAGATCCGCTGCTCGGTGAACGGCGACCGGGACCCGTCCGGGTTCACCGCCGTCGGACCGGCCGGCCCACCGCCCAGGTGCTCGGCCGCGGACCGCTGCTGCCACTCGGTGGCCTGCCCGGCGGCCCGCTGCTGCGCACCGGCGGCCTGCTGCCCGGAGGGCGGTCTTCCGGCGTGCACGTGCTCGGTCCACTGCGCGCCGTCCCACCATCGAAGCCCGGCGGCTCCGGACGGATCGGGGTACCAGCCTGCGGGTGTTGGTGACGTCATGGCTGTCAGTCTGACACGGACAATGCGGCGTTCGCTGCGGTATCGCCCAGAATGTCCTGCTGCCGCCAATGGGTGGCGGATGCTGATGTGACCCGGGGGCCGTCGGGCAGGCAGGATGGGCCCCATGACTGTTGACGCCGACGACGCCAGCATGCGCCCGGCCGTCTCGCCGGGGCAACACGTCACGCCGATCGCCCCCGCCGTACCCGTCCCGGAGCAGGACCCGACCACGACGAAGGTCCCGCATCCACCCGCGACGATCCCGGAGCGACTCTTCGACGATCCGGCCGCCGAGGACCGGTGGCGGCGGCGCTTCACGGCAGTGCGGCTATCATTGCCCGACCCGTCCAGGGACGACCCGGACCACGCGGTCTACCTGTCCAACGAGTCGGGCCGGTTCGAGCTGATGACCTGGGACGCCGCGACCGGAGCGTCCGCGCAGGCCACCGATCGTCCGGACGGCACGGTGCTGGGAACCCTGTCGGCCGACGGGCGGTCGCTGTGGTGGTTCGACGACACCGACGGCGACGAGTTCGGCCGCTGGCGCTGCCAGCCGTTCGGCACCGGTCCGGGCAACGCCTCCGACGCGCTGCCCGGGGTGCCGCCGGGTTATCCGGCCGGCGTCGCCGTGGGACGGACGCTGGCACTGGCGGGCTTCTCCGACGACGACGGCACCCGGGTGCACCTGGCGCGGGACGGGCGCATCGACGAGGTGTACCGCCACCAGAACGACGGCGGCGTCGGTGCGCTGTCCACCGACGAGACGACGTGGGTGCTCTCGCACTCCGAGCGCGGAGACGCCCGCTACCCGGCGCTGCGGGCGATGCGGATCGCCGACGGGCAGGTGATCGGCGAACTGGACGACAGCCCGGGCAAGGGCCTGACCGCGATCGAGTTCTCTCCGGTGTCCGGCGACCAGCGGCTGCTGGTGGGCCATGAACGGCACGGGCGGGACGAGCTGGGTATCTGGGACCTCGGTCGGGGCGGCGAGTTCTCCGAACTGGACATCGACCTGCCCGGCGATCTGGACGGTGGCTTTTACCCGGACGGCGCCGCGGTACTGGTGGTGCACACCCATCAGGGCCGCAGCACGCTGCACCGGTTCGACCTGGACAGCCGCTCCCTGACCCGGCTGCCGGCCACCACCGGGGTGATCTCGGGAGCGGTGGCGCGGCCCGACGGGTCGGTGTGGTACCGCCAGTCCAGCGCCTCGGACGGATGGCGACTGCGGGTGCTGCCGGCGGCCGGCGACGAAGGTCACGACAGTGGCGATGCAGGGCACGGCGGTGACGCGGATCATGTCGGTGACGGGGATCGCGGCGGTGACGGGCCGTCCGGCGGCACCGTCCTCATCGCGCCCCCGGACGGCGGCCCTCCCCCGTCGCAGCCCGTCACCGACATCTGGGTGGACGGTCCGGGCGGCCGGATCCATGCGTTGCTGGCCCGCCCGGCGGGCCATCCGCCGATCGCGGACGCCGACCACAGCAACACCGCGCTGCCCACGGTGTTCTGCGTGCACGGCGGCCCCGCCGGCGCCGACGAGGACAGCTTCGACGCCCTGCGCGCCACCTACCTGGACGCCGGGATCGCCGTCTGCCAGGTCAACTACCGGGGCTCCACCGGCTACGGCTCGGCCTGGCGGGACGCGCTGACCGAGCGGATCGGGCACACCGAACTGGCCGACATCGCCGCCGTGCACGACCACCTGATCACCCGGGGCCTCGTCGATCCGGCCAGGTCGGCGATCGCCGGGCACTCCTGGGGCGGCTATCTCACGCTGCTGGCGCTGGGCACCCAGCCGTCCCGCTGGGCGGTCGGCGTGGCCGGCGTCCCGGTGGCGGACTACCTGGCGGCGTACGCGGACGAGATGGAGCCGATGCGCGCCTACGATCGGGCGCTGTTCGGGGGCTCACCGGACGAGAAGCCCGATGCCTACGCGGATTCGTCACCGCTGAGCTGGATCGACCAGGTGACGGCGCCGATGCTGGTGATGGCCGGGGAGAACGACCCGCGCTGCCCGATCCGGCAGATCGACAATTACCTGCAGGCGCTGGCCGACCGGCACGCCGACTACCGGGTGTACCGGTTCAACGCCGGGCACGGGTCGATGGTGGTCGCGGAGCGGCTGCGCCAGGTGGCCTGCGAGGTCGCATACGTCCGGGAGCGCCTGCTGTCCTGACGGCCGCGCCCGACCTGGCCGATTCTCGGCATGGATCAACTGCGCTGGCATGCATCAACGTCGCGGATTTGTGACGGGTGGGGCTGGAGGGACCAACTTCGGGCATGCAGGTGAAGTTGATCCACGCGGGGTCAGCGCAGTTCCGGGAAGTCCTCCAGCCGGTACTCGGTGTCGGGAGCGGCATCGGCGTCCGCGTGCAACTCGTCCTCCCGGCCGCGCAGCTCCACCCTGCGGATCTTGCCGGAGATCGTCTTGGGCAGCTCCTCGGTGAACTCCAGCCGGCGGATCCGCTTGTACGCGGCCAGGTGCTCGCGGGCATAGCCGAAGATCGACGCCGCGGTGTCCCGGCCGGGCTCGGTGCCTGAGGTGAGCGTCACGTACGCCTTGACCACGGCCAGCCGGAGGGGGTCCGGTGACGGGACCACCGCGGCCTCCGCCACCGCCGGGTGCTCCAGCAGCACGGATTCCAGCTCGAACGGCGAGATCCGGTAGTCCGAGGCCTTGAACACGTCGTCGGCCCGGCCCA
>JBIQML010000631.1:0-2973 GCA_044463405.1 Nakamurella lactea
CTGAGCGGCTGGGCGCGCTGCGGCGACACCGACATGACAACGACCGTCGGCACGACCGCCAGCGTCGCCAACCTGCGCGATCAGATCCTGTACTCGTCCGGTACGGGCGCCATCGGAAAGTGGACGGGCGGGCAGTCCAAGCAGAACGACACCCGCATCCCGCCGGCGACGATCGTGGAACAGGCCCACGTGAGCATGACCAACCAGTTGAAGATCTTGGAGAGCGCCGGCCTGACGCTGAGCGACGTCTTCCAGTCGACCTGGTATGTGACGGACATCCGGGACTGGGCCGAGGCCGAGCCGATCGTGCGGGAGTACTTCGACGGCGATCTGCCGGCGCCCCTGGTGGTCGAAGTGTCCCGATTGACCGCCAAACCCGGCGTGCGATTCGAACCTGATTTCTGGGCGTCCCGGTCGCCGGACGCGTAGCTCGGCACCGCTGATCGTGGCCAGCCTCCGGGTCCACCGGACGGCTGGCCACAGCCGTTTCATGATTTGCGAACTCCGTCGTACGGCATGAGAGCATTTCAGATATGAACCGTCGATTGCGCGAGGGACCGTTTTCGCCGCCTTCCGGGCCCTGGACTCCCGATTCCCATCGCCGTTGATGAGGCCCGGAATCGCAGTTGGCGAATACAGCGATGGTCCTTGGGTGCGAATTGATGTATCGACGTGGCCAGTCATCGCTGTCGAGACACAAGGTTCCACACAGAATCTGTGGCTGGCGGCCCCGGATCGGAGCGAGTGGCTCCATAAGGACACAACTATCCCGGTCAATGGCATTGAACAGGGCGAAGACTGGTCCGAGGTTGTATCGACGAACATCGCGGGACTGCTGGGGGTTCCCTGTGCGCAAACGCGCATGTGTACACGGAGCGGTCGTCGTGGATCCATTTCGCTGTCGGTTCGTGAGCCGGAGGAGGCCCTCTGGGAGGGCGATGTCGTCCTCTCTCAGGCCAAAGCGGCCAACTACTATCCGCACACCGAGGGTCACCGCGCCGTGGACCCGACACGTCCGGGCGTCAAGCGGCCAGGACACACACTGGAAAATATTCGAGACGCTCTCCATGACGTCATGCCGCCTCCGTCTTTTGAAGGGCCCAAGGGTATGACGGCATTCGATGTTTTTGCGGGCTATACGATCCTCGATGCGCTCATCGCGAATAGCGACCGCCATGAGCAGAATTGGGGAGTTTTGACGCCGCCATTGACGACGTCACCTGCGCGATTGGCTCCTTCCTACGACCATGCAAGCAGCCTCGGCTTTAACCTGACTGACCAAGAGCGACAGCGACGCCTGTCCGATCGTCGATCGCTCGAGGAGTGGGCCGAGAAGGGCACCGCGAAACGATTCGAGCACGTGGGCAAGCCGGATACACTTGTGATGCACGCGGTCCGAGCGTTCGCGTTGAGCAGTTCAACGGGCCGATTCTGGTGGTCATCACGGTTAGCGGAGCTCGACTTGACGCCCGTGCTGGATGCTGTCCGAGGCAACCGTGTCTCTGGAATGTCGGACCTTGCCGCTACGTTCGTTGAACGGGTGTTGCGGATCAACGAGAGGAGGCTTCGGGATGCGGTCGGCGTTGGCGCTCCATGAAGCTGTCGTTGACGATCCACAGGACCGGGACGGTATCTCGTGCGATCTCCTGGTGTTGTGGCGCCATCCGGAAACTGGCCAGATCATGCCGGTCGGCCGACTGCGCTACCGTGATGGGATCTACACGTTCGCATATGTGCGCGCCGTGCTGAGTATTGACCGCTTCCGCCCGTTGCCCGGTCTTCCTGATCTGTCGAGGAGCTACTCGAGTCCTCACTTACCGATCGTTTTCCAGCGGCGAGTGATGGCAACCGACCGACCCGATTACGAGAGCTATCTACGAATCTTGGGGCTCGATCGCGTGTCAGCGACTCCCTGGGAACAAATCGTGCGCTCTGGCGGGGTCCGCGCCGGCGACACGTTGCACGTGATGGAGATGCCGACCGTCGAGTCGGGTCGAGCGCGTGCACGATTCTTCGCCAGCGGTGTGCGCCATATCCCGGAACTCGCCAGAATTATCGGCGGCCGGTCGGTCCACGTTTCCGCCGCGGAGCAGGAGTCTGCGTTGAACACGCTGGATCCGGGTTCGCGCGTGCAAATTGTGCCGGAGGTCGGCAACCCGGCCGACGAACACGCGGCGCTGGTGACGACAGCCGGTATCCCCTTGGGCTGGGTGCCCCGAGTGCTGTCGCTCCCTGTCCGGCGGCTTCTTGCGGCAGGGCCGCTCGATGCTTCCGTCGTCCGGAATGCCGGGCCGGCATCACCGCCTCGCTTGCGGCTCGTCGTCGAGATCGACACGCCTGCACCGCCGGGATTTGCCTTCGACCCCCGTGGTCAATGGGAGTTGCTTGCCCTGTGACCGACCGCCCGGAGGTGTTCGCGACGACTCGCGAGCGTGCCGGCGGCTGTTGACGATCGAGGTTTCTCCAGCGGAATAGCTTGCCAGACGCGGCCCGGTCCGAGGGCTGCGTCACACTCGGTCGGACAGCCGCGGGTAACCACGGTTTCCGGCCCTGGAGCGCCGCAGATGCCACCTGACCTGCGGTTTTTTCCGACAAAAATTCCGCAAACGTGTGCTTGACTTCCTGTTGCTTCCTTCCTATGGTTAGGCCACTTCGCCACTTAACCAATTCTGGTTTCGGCGACACGACACCCACCTGAGCCCAAGACACCACACCCTCTGAGCCCAAGGAGCGCCATGTCGCTGCAAGAGTTTGTCCCTACCCCCGACTTCGACGAGTACCGAGAGCGTTTCAAGGACTTCTTCACTCTCACCCGCAGCGACGACGGGGTGCTGCTCGCCGAGGCCCACACCCAGGGCGGCCCGATCCAGCTCAACGTGGAGAACCACCGGGCGCTCGGCCAGATGATCAAAACGGTGGGCGCCGACCCCAAGAACGAGATCCTGATCCTCACCGGCTCCGGTGACGAGTTCA
>JBIQML010000632.1:0-2971 GCA_044463405.1 Nakamurella lactea
TCCGCGAGCGTCAGGCCAGGGAGGGCATCCCCGCGACGCTGGCCGCGATCAAACGCATCGCCGAGAACGCCGGACGCGGCTGAGAACGGTCGCCGAACTTCCTACCGGCCCGACCGGCCACCCGCCACCGACCGTGTGATGGCGCTGCGCTGCACTCGTGCGACCCGCGTGCATGGTGACGACGAACCGAGAAAGTCGCGATGACGGGGTAATCACCGGGGGCGTCACGACGCTAACTGGTGTCCGATCCCCTGTCATGATCGCGAAAGGAGCGTCATGAAGCGCATCTGGAAGGTCGGCGGCAGCATCGCCGCCGCCCTCATCGTGGCCGGCCTGCTCGCCCCGTCGGCCTCGGCGGCCGCACCGGAGCACGGCCCGGCCTCGCACGCGGGCCACTCAGCACACGGCGTGGTGTTCGTGCAGAACGACGACCCCGACGGCAACACGGTCTTCGCCTACCATCGCACCGCCTCCGGTGGGCTGGCCCAGGTCGGTGCCTATCCGACCGGCGGCGACGGCGGGGTGCTGTCCGGCTCGGTCGTCGACCACCTGGCCAGCCAGGGGGCGCTGGCCTACCAGCGCAGGTCGCACCTGCTGTATGCCGTGAACGCGGGCAGCGACACGCTGTCCACCTTCCGCGTGGTGGGTGACCGGCTGGTGCGCCGGCAGGTGCTGGACACCGGCGGCCAGTTCCCGGTCAGCGTGGCGGCGCACGGCAACCTGGTCTACGTGCTCAACGCCCGCGACGGCGGGTCGATCTCCGGCTACCTGCGGTTCGCCGGATTCCTGGTGCCGATTCCGTCCTGGCATCGGGAACTGCACCTGAACACCTCGGCGCCGGGCCAGCCGGACGAGTTCGTCAGCACCCCCGGGCAGATCGGCTTCACGCCGGACGGGCGGAATCTGCTGGTGTCCACCAAGAACGGCGGCAACAGCATCGAGGCATTCCGGGTCGGCCTGTTCGGTCCGTCGCGCACCCCGGAGATCACGTCGCTGCCGGGCACGGTGCCATTCGGGTTCACCTTCGACCGGCACCGGAACCTGGTGCTCACCGAGGCGGGCACGAACTCCGTGGCCACCTTCCGGGTGTCCTGGACCGGCGCGCTGGTCGAGCTGGACAGCGTGGCCACCGGGCAGGCCGCCACCTGCTGGATCGCCGGCGCGGGCGACACCTTCTACGTGTCCAACGCCGGCAGCGGCACCGTCTCGCACTACACCGTGTCGCACTCCGGCACGCTGGCCGGCGGTGACACCACGGCCACCGACGCCGGAACGGTGGACGCCGCGGCATCCTCGGACGGCCGGTACCTGTACGTGCAGGCCGGAGCGGCCGGGATCGTCGATGCCTACCGCATCCACCACGACGGGTCGCTGACGGCCACCGGTTCGGTCACCGTCCCCGGCGCGGCCGGCGCGGAAGGCATCGTCGCCCTCTGATCCCATCGGCATGCGACCGACACCGGCGCCGGGTCCACGATCCGGCGCCGGTGCCCCTGTCGTGGTGACGGCACGCACCAGGCACCACGGGCCCACCCGCGGATCAGACAGGCGGGTCAGGCGGGCGGGTCAGGCGGGCGGGTCGGTGTCCGGCGGATCGGTGTCGGTGACGGCCGCCAGCAGGCCGTGGAAGTCCTCCGAGCACGGCCCGCAGCCGGCCAGGTGGGTCGCCACGCCCGGGTAGCGGGCGGCAGCGTCGGCGCCCGACGCGATCAGGTCGACGTACACGTGCAGGATGGCCATGGCCTCGTCACAGCCCACATCCCGGGGATCCGTGGACAGGAAGCGGTCCAGGTTGTCCCAACCCTTCATGCCCGTTCCACCTCCCCGTGCTGCTGCGACCCTGAGCCGCTCCCGACGTCGTCGAGATATCCCTTGGCGACCAGCCAGCGGCGGATCTTACGGCGGGCGTCGAAGATGGCCTTGTAGATCGCGCCACGGGTCGAGCCCGTCCGGGCGACCACGGCGTCCAACGGAACGCCGTTGACCACGATGGCCACGAACAGGTCCCGCTGATGCTCGGTCAACGATTCGTCCACCGCGGCACGGATGGCCTGGATCATCTCGTTGCGCTCCGCCCGTCCGGGCGGGTCGGCCCCGAGGCGGTCCGGCAGCCGGCCCCAGTCCTCGACGTCCAGCCGCACGTCGGGCCTGCGCCAGTAGTGCCGCCCCAGCTTGCTGGACACCTCCAGCACCACGAACCGATAGGCCCAGGTGGTGAACCGGCTCTCCCCGCGGAACGTGTCCAGCTTGGCCGTGATCGCCAGCAGCGCATCGCCGGCGGCCTGCAGGGCGAGGTCGTCGGCCTCGGGGCCGCCGATCGCGGTGCCCGCGGCGCGGCGATGCATCTCACGGATGGCGACCCGGCGCAGCATGCCGTGCAGGCGCGCGAGGCCGTCCTCACGCGCGCGGCCGGCGCCGCGCAGCGCCGCCAGCCATGCCACCGAGTCCGCGTCCATGCCGGCCCGGCCGTCAGCCGTTGCCGTCGGCGACGTGCAGCAGGCGGAACTCGCGGCGGTGCAGTGCCCGCAGGACCAGCGCCCGGGGATTGCCGAAGGCGCGCAGCCCGTCGGCAACATTGCACGGCGCGACGCGATCGACGGTGTACTCCCGACCGCGGTACACCACGGTGCAGCCGCCGGCGGCGACGACGTTGCGGTACCAGTTGACCGCCGGCCCGTAGGTCAGCTCGGTGACGAAGCCCTCCGTGACACGCGCCAGCATCACCGGAGTCTCATAGCTCCGCCCGCTCGTGCGGCCAACGTGACGGATCAGCGCGAACGGGCCGTGGCCCGACCGGGCCAACCGGACGGTGACCCGGTTCAGCGTGTTCTTCAGCACCCACAGGAACGCGCTCTTGATCCGGCCCATGCTCACACTCGTCCTCCCGTCCGACCGCGGATCGTGGTGTGACGCGGCGCAGGGACACCGTCGGCCATGGTAGTGGCGACCTGGCGCCGCGCGCCCGCTCGCT
>JBIQML010000633.1:0-2964 GCA_044463405.1 Nakamurella lactea
CGCCGTGGACCTGGCGCGTTGGCAGCAGTGGCGCGGGCGGCTGGTCGGAGGACTGCTGCGCGGGATCCACCAGCTGCTAGCGGCGGCCGGGGTCACCGTCGCGGCGGGCGAGCTGCGATTCACCCGGCCGGATCAGGTGGTGCTGGACACCCCGTCCGGCACCGCCCGCTATTACCAGTTCACCGACGTGCTCATCGCCACCGGTTCCCGTCCGGCCACACCGGGCGGGTTGCGCGTCGATGGCGAGCGAGTGCTGGACGCCGCCGGGCTGTTGGGCATCACGCAGGTGCCGGCCCGGCTCACGGTGGTCGGCGCCGGATGCACCGGGGTGGAGCTCGGGACGGCATTCGCGAAGCTGGGATCGCAGGTGACGCTGATCGAGCGGGCCGAGCGGATCCTGCCTGGCCTGGACGAGCATCTGACGCGTCCGGTGCAGCGCCGGTTGCGCGCACTCGGGGTCCGGGTGCTGACCCGCACGACGGTCACCGGCGATGACGGGGCCGCGGTCCAGATGACCTCCGCCGGTGAGACCGGCACGGTGCCGGCGGATCTCGTGCTGGTCGCGACCGGCCGGACGCCGAACACCGACGAGTTGGGCCTCGACCGGTTGGGCATCACGCCGCTGCCGGACGGCCGGCTGCCGGTCGGCCCGGACCGCCGTATCGGCCGGCACGTGGCCGCGGCCGGCGACGTCACGCCGGGCATCTCGCTGGCGCACACGGCATCCGCCGAGGCGCTGATCGCGGTCGCGGCGCTGTCCGGGCAGCGGGTGGCCTACCAGCCTCAGGCAACCCCGATCATGGTGTTCTCGGACCCGCAGATCGCCACCGCCGGGCTCACCATGACGCAGGCTCGCGACCAGGGCATCGACGCCGTCGAGGCGGACGTGCCGCTGCCGGCGTCCGGCCGGGCGCGCACCATGTCCGCTCCATCAGGGGTCATCCGGATCGTGGCGGACGCGGCCGACGGGTCCGTGCTGGGTGCGCATCTGGCCGGTCCGCACGCCTCGGAATTGATCGGCGCGGCGGTGCTGGCGATCGAGATGGCCGCTACCGTCGACGATCTCGCGCAGATGGTGCTGCCGCACCCCACGATGTCGGAGCTGTGGGGCGAGTCGGCGAGGCTCGTGCAAGGGCTGCCGGTGCAGGTGCCAAAGCCGCGAGGGGTCTGAGTCCCGCGCGGTGCACCGTCGCGATTCGGTAGATCCGGAACCTCCGCTCGGTGAGGACAGCGGTGCCCCGCCACTGCCTATGACATTGCTCCACCTCTGCGAGCAGAGTCACCACCCGGCATCGCTCCACCTCTGCGAGCACAGTCACCACCCCGGCACCGCTCCACCTCTGCGAGCAGAGTCATAGCCTCGCGCACCGCGCATACGGAGCGCTGCACGTCTTTGCGGTCACCGCTCGGCACCCAGCAATCCGGTAACCCGGCGACCAAGCACCAAGCGCCAAGCGCCAAGCGACCATGATCTCGGCGTCGCTGTCGGACCCTGCTGTCATCATCGGCACCAAGCATTCGAACGTGCCTGGGGGAACAGAGCATGACGACCAATAGCGCAGCCCGAGAACCTGCTGCCACCGGCGCAGACATCGACGTCGGCGGCCTTCTCCGGCGAGCACGGCGCCACGCCGACCTGAGCCAGCGAGACTTGGCCGACCGGGCGGGAGTGGCCAGATCCGTCGTGGGCCGTGCCGAATCAGGATCGGCGAACATCGGGATCAAGACGTTCAACGCGTTGATCAGCGCTGCGGGCTGTCGGCTGGCGGTGCTGGAGCGCAACGCCAACGAATTGCTACCGATGCGAGACGATGCGATCCGCAACAACGGAGGCAGCCGGTATCCGGCGCACCTGGACCCGCGGATCACGTCCTGGTTGTATCGCGTCGGGGGTGGGCCACGACGAAGCCGGCCCCTTCCCCGACTCTCCCTGGAGCGACGCACGGCACGGGATGCCCGGCGCGCGTCAGGTCTGATGCCGATGGACCATCCCGGCGCGGACGACCTGCGGCGGTTCCACGACCAGGAACGTGCCGACGCGGCCCTCCGCCACGCCAAGATCCCGCTCCCACTACCAGAGCCGGACTGCGAGTGTGGACCGGAGTGCGAGCGCGAATGCGTGCCGGAGTGCCCATGCCAGTGCGAGCCCGCCGGCGTCCGCCGGGCAGGCTGACTACCGCGGCCGCGACCTGGGTATCACCGCCTCGCCGGCCGAGGACCTCAGTCGGGTACGTCTTCTCGGACAGCGCCATGAAGAACCCCTTGGGATCGGTGTGGTGCATCCGGCAGGATTGCGGCGTTGGTCACGGTCAGGTCCAGTTGCCTGACGGGTGCGGGCCCGTCGCGAGGGACTCATGCACCGAGCCCCGGTCGGTGACGCTCGTGATGAGGCTGCTCGCCCGTATACCCGTCACCGTCACGCTGATTCGCCGCCTTCTCACCCGCTCCAGCGTTCCGGGCGGTCACGATCGCGGGTCCGCAGTCGCGGGCCAGCCGACCAGCGGTCGCCAATCCGATCCCCCTGCTGGCACCGGTGGTGAGGGCACGCTTCATCGACTGGTCCCTTCTCGATGGTTTCGCGGCACTCGCCGGCAGGCGGCCGCATCCATCAAACACATCACCGGACCACGGCGATTGCTGGCGCGGATCGGACGTCACGTTCGAGCCGCACCCAACGCGCCCGGCACGGCCCGGGGCCGTCCCTATCGCAGCAACGACCGCGCCATCACCAGGCGCTGCACCTGGTTGGTGCCCTCGTAGATCTGGGTGATCTTCGCGTCGCGCATCATGCGCTCCACCGGGAAGTCACGGGTGTATCCGTAGCCGCCCAGCAACTGCACGGCGTCGACCGTCACCTTCATCGCGACGTCGCTGGCCAGGCACTTGGCCGCGGACGCCAGGAAGCCCTTGTTCGCGTCGCCGCGCTCGGTGGCCGCGGCCGCCTGGTACACCAGCGTGCGGGCC
>JBIQML010000634.1:0-2959 GCA_044463405.1 Nakamurella lactea
GCCGGCCCAGAGGGGTCGGATGCGTTCGGCTTCGGGGTCGCTCCACCCGGCGGATCCGTCCAGGTCGTGCCAGAGGATCCATTCGTCGTGTTTCCAGCCGGGGGTGCCGGTGGGTAGGCGGTCGCCGAGCAGGGCGTCGCCGTCGCGGGTAGTGAAGTGCCAGCGGGGCGTGCCGGGTGTGGAGTTGGTGGCGTAGATGATGGCGACTCCGCCTTCGTGGCAGGCCATGTGGTGGAACCGGCAGAGCAGGATGAGGTTGTCGGGGTCGGTGCGGCCGCCATGTGCCCAGTGCCGCACGTGGTGTGCCTCCAGGTGGGTGGTGCGGGTGCAGGCGGGGAATTGGCAGTGTCCGTCGCGGATGGTCAGCAGTCGGCGTTGGGCGGCGGTGACGGTGCGCCGGCGGCGGCCGTGTGCCAGCACGACGCCGCCCGCGCCGCGGATGATGCCGACCACCATCGCATCGCAGGCCAGACGAGCGGCGGTGTCGCGGGTGATGCCGCCGACCCCGGCGACCGTGCAGCAGTCCACGGGGATCGCGGACCGGTCGATCCCGGCGTCCGAGTCAGCGGCCTCGCCGCTGTCGGCTGTGTCCGTTTTGGCGTTCCCGCGGGAACGTTGCGCCGCGTCGGTGGGCGGTTCCGGCCGCTCCGTCGCCGGGTCGGATTCCTTGGTTGCGGCGGCCTCCGGGGAGGTGATGCCGGCGGTGTCATGGGCAACGCCACCTGCGTGCTCGCCGGGAAGCAGATGCTCGGCGTTGACGTGGACGACCACCATGGTGCGGTCCTCCCCGGAGCGGTCCTCCGGTGCGGCTGACAGGTAACCCCGTGCCCACTGCAGCAGCATGTCGGCGGGATCGATCGGGGTGGGGGGCCGGTTCTCGGCGGGCGACGCGTCGGGCCCGTCACCGCCGGGCCCGTCACCGCCGGGCCCGTCACCGCCGGGCCCGTCACCGCCGGTTCCGCCGTCGTCGGCCTTGGACGTGTCGCCGGGATCGGTCCTCGGCGTGCCACCGTTGCCGCCTGGGGTGTTATCGGATGCGTCGTCGCTGCTGCTTGTCGTTGGGTGCGGGGTGTTCGGGACCGGGCGGCCGGCGATCTGGTCCGGGTCGCGTCCGGACAGCCTGATCAAATCGTCCCGTGCCGCCTCCAGTGCGGCGATCACGGCGGCGCCTTCCTCGGTGGGCAGCCGCGCGGTCAGCAGCACGCTGCCGTCCTCGTCGACCCGCCAGCGGGCGTATCGGAGTTGTTCCTGCGTGCCTCGCTGGCCATCGGCGGCGCGGAACCCGCGGACGGTCCGTGCCAGTTGTGAGGCGGTCGCGGTGCGCGCCAGGTCCACCAGCGTTGATTCGTCGACGCGGTCGGAGACCCGGGTGATCTCGCGGACCTTGGCGTAGGACAGCCGCCCGGCGGCCATCTCCGCGGACACCTGGGGCAGACCCTCGAGCGCGCGGGCCACCCGCACGTGCTCGCGAGCGGTGCCGGCGGCCATGGAGCAGGTCCAGGCCAGCCAGTGCGCGCAGGACCGGATGCCCACCCCGGCCCAGCCGTCGCGGCGGTCGAACTCGGCGATCATCTGCAGCCAGTGGAACGTGGCCTGCGCCATCCGGGTCGCCATGGCACAGATCCGTGCCCCCAGCACCTCCACCGGCAGATCGGCATCCACCGCTGCCCAATCCTTGCCGTTCGACGCGACGATGACCGGTAGGAACGTCGAACTGGACTCGTCACCGGCACGGCCATCCCGCTCGTCCGTGGGACCGCGTCTGCCATCATCAGCCCCGACTGGGCCGGCGCCGTCGCGCTCGCCCTCCGCGGCGGTGCCGGAGTCTTGGACCGTCCGATATCTATCCGTCCAGGCCATGTTATCCCCCCTATCGAACTGGTGTGCCTATATGTGGAGGAGGGTAGCGCTGGGCACCGACAGCACTTGCAACTCGGTTTCACACAGACGTTCCTGAATGGGGCCGCGGGATCCCGCGCTGCGGTATCGCTCGGGAACGGTGAATCGGACATCTATGGCGCGCTGGCCGCCATCCTCGTCGGCGAGCCGAGCCACTGCGATGCCCGATTTATCCGAAGGGCCGTTCCCGCGGGAACGGTGAATCGGACATCTATGACGCGCTGGCCGCCATCCTCGGCCGCGAGCCGACCCACTGCGATGCCCGATTGATCCGAAAGGCCGTTCCCGCGGGAACGCTTCGAGACCAAGCGGGCGCGGATACGCCGACACACGACGCCTTCGAGGCCGGTAGCGCGGGTCCGGGGCCCGATACCGGCGGCCGTCACTGGTGACCGGCGCGACGGTTGACCTTGGCGCGACGGGGGGCGAACACGACCGCTGGCGAGCACGACAGTGGCCATTCACACGACAGTGGCCATTCACACGACAGTGGGCCATTCACAGGACGGCGGCCGTCGCCACGATGGGCTGTCGCCACGTCAGGTGCCAATCACGCGACGGAGGCCGCTGACACGGCGCGACCGCAGCATGCGCGAAGATCGAACCCCATCGACGCTCCCATCGACACTGATCGACGCGCCCCATCGACACCGCAGTGCGACCCGCGCACGCACCGAGCACGGAAGGACCCGCATGCCGGCATCTCCCCGTCTGCAGTTCGACTACGTCGTGATCGGGGGTGGCAGCGCCGGAGCGGTCGTCGCGTCCCGCCTCAGCGAGAACCCGCACGTGCGGGTCGCCCTGATCGAGGCCGGCCCGAGCGACGTCGGCGACGAGAAGATCCTGCAGGTGGACCGCTGGATGGGCCTGCTGGAGTCCGGCTACGACTGGGACTATCCGATCGAGCCGCAGCAGTACGGCAACTCGTTCTTGCGGCACGCCAGAGCCCGGGTGCTGGGCGGATGCTCGTCACACAACTCCTGCATCGCCTTCTGGCCACCGCGCGAGGACCTGGACGACTGGGCCGCCGTGCACGGCGCCACCGGCTGGGACGCCGACA
>JBIQML010000635.1:0-2495 GCA_044463405.1 Nakamurella lactea
TCGGGTCACAGATTGTCAGGGGGCGGGTGCCTCGACCCAGCTTGACAGAGAGGGCTCCCGCACGGTGGACAAGCTTTCCACCGGTGACGCATCGCTGGTGGCCCGGTTCCGGGAGCACCTACGGGCGGCCGACTGCGCCGCATCGACGGTGCGGACCTACGGCACGGTGGCGGGCGAATTCCTCGCGTTCACCTCCGCCCGCGGCGGTCTGGCCGGTCTGGACGCCGCGGTGATCGACGGGTTCGTTGCCGCACTGGCCGGATATCAGGCCAAGACCGTGGAGCAGAAGCTGTGCGCCCTACGCTCGCTACTGCGGTTCGCCGCCGACAACGGCCTGGTCGACGCGGGACTGCTGGGCGTGGTCCCGGCGGCCAGGTCGGCCCGGCAGGCCAGGATCCCGTCGGTGTGGGATCCCGCCGACGTGACCAAGCTTCTTGCCGCGATCGATCGGGGCAGCCCGTGCGGCAAACGGGACTACGCCATGATCTTGCTGGTCTGCCGGCTCGGGTTGCGCGGTATCGACGTCAAACGGCTGACCTTCGCCGATCTGGACTGGCCCGGCAACCGGCTGTCGCTTGTGCAGGCCAAGACCCGCCGTCGGGTGACGCTGCCGCTGCTGAAAGACGTCGGCTGGGCGATCATCGACTACGCCCGTCACGGTCGTCCGGCCAGCGACAGCCCGCAGGTCTTCCTGCGGCACACCGCCCCGATCGGCCCGTTCACCGACCAGAACCATCTCTACGACATCCTGGTCAAGCACGCCCGGGTCGCGCACGTTGCCCTGGGTGAGCAGCGCCGCCACGGCATGCATTCGCTGCGGCACTCGCTGGCGACCAGGCTGCTGGAGCAGGGCACGCCGATCGAGCAGATCGCCGACATCCTCGGCCATCAGCGGGTCGCATCGACCGGCGTGTACTTGAAATCGTCGCTGCGGCTGCTGTCTGCGTGCGCGCTGGACCCGGACGCCCCGGCGGCGGGGGTGAACCGATGACCGGCACGGTGACGCTGCCGGCCGCTATCGATGCGCTGGTGGCCGAGAAACAAGCGGTCGGCTACAAATATGACGCCGAGCGGGCGGTGTTGGCCCGGTTCGAGGTGTTCAGCCGCCGCGAGTTCCCCGGGTTGGACACGCTCACCGAGGCGTCGGTGAGCGCGTGGATCGACGCGGCCCGGGCGCGGGGCGTCAAACCGGCCACCCTGGCGGGCCTGGTGGCGCCGGTGCGAGAACTGGCCCGCTGGCTTGGCAGGCACGGGGTTGTCGCCTATCTGCTGCCCGGATCCGTGCTGCCCCGCCCGGCCCGGTACGTCCCGCACATCTACACCGATACGGAGTTGGCGGCGATCTTCGCCCAGACCGACCGCTGCCGGTACTGCGCCGAAGTGCCGGCCCGTCACCTGGTCATGCCGGTGCTGTTCCGCACGATCTACGCCTGCGGCCTGCGCTGCTCGGAGGCGCGGCTGCTCCGCGCCAGCGACGTCGACACCGATGCCGGTGTGCTGCAGATCCGCGACGCCAAGGGCGGCAAGGACCGTCAACTGCCCGTCTCGCGAGCGCTGCGAATCAGGCTCACCGACTACAACGCCAAGGTGACCGTGGTCGCGGGCCCGCGGGAATGGTTCTTCCCCGGCCGGGCCGGCCGTCCACTGAGCCTGGGCAACGTCTACCACAACTTCCGCCGGTTCCTCTGGCAGGCCGGCATCTCTCACGGCGGGCCCGGACACGGCCCCCGAGTGCACGACCTGAGAACCACGTTCGCGGTGAACAACCTGCGACGATGCTTCGCCAACGAACGCGATGTCGGCACCCTGCTGCCAGTGCTGCAAACCTACCTGGGCCACTCGTCGATCGCCGACACCGCCTACTACCTGCACCTGACCGCGGAGTCCTACCCGGACATCACCACCCGCGTCGAGCAGGCCATCGGTGACGTCGTCCCAGCCGTGACGGCAGGTGAGAGCGATGGCCACTGACTTCGCGATATTCCTGCACCGCTTCTTGACCGAGCATCTGGCAGGGGTGCGGGGCTACTCGACCAACACGATCGTCTCCTACCGGGACGCGTTCAAACTGCTGATCTGCTACCTCCGCGACGAACGGCACATTCCGCCGGAAAAGATCACCCTCGACATGCTCGACGCCGATGCGATCACCGCGTTCCTGGCCTGGCTGCAAACCGCCCGGCACAACACCGTCTCGACTCGCAACCAACGCCTCGCGGCGATCTGCTCGTTCGCCGGATGGATGCAAACCCAGGACCCGGCCCGCATGGCCTGCTACCAGAACATTCTGGCGATCCCGGCCAAGCGTCACGACCGACCGGCCGTGGCTCACCTGACGGTCCCGCAGACCCGGCAACTGCTCACGCTTCCCGACCGGTCCACCCGCGCCGGCAGACGAGACGCGACCCTGCTGGCAACGTTGTATGACAGCGCCGCCAGGGTCCAGGAACTCGCCGACCTGACCGTCCGTGGTGGCCACGTCCGGGCCGGACAGC
>JBIQML010000635.1:2505-2958 GCA_044463405.1 Nakamurella lactea
TGACCGTCCGTGACATCCGCCTGGACCCGCCGGCGCTGGCGGCGCTGACCGGCAAGGGCAGCAAGACCCGGCACGTTCCGCTCGACCGCAACACGGCGGCGCTGCTGGGCGCCTACCTGGCCGAACAGCACCTGGACAGTCCCGGCCATGACGATCACCCGGTGTTCTTCAACCAGCACCGGTCCAAGATCAGCCGCGGTGGCATAGCATGGATCCTGCGCAAATACCAAGGCCTGGCAACGGATCCCGCCCTGCGAAGCGCTCACCTGGGTCCACACGTCCTACGCCACAGCCGGGCGATGCACCTCTACGACAGTGGCGTCCCGCTGCCCTACATCCGCGACATCCTGGGCCACGTCGACCTTTCCACCACCGACATCTACGCCCGAGCATCCACCGTGTTGACCGTCACTGATTTTGACGACGACGGCGTCACTCGTTTTGGCGACGAGA
>JBIQML010000636.1:0-2957 GCA_044463405.1 Nakamurella lactea
CTCCTGCCACAAGCGGTTCCGCGCCGACCACCTGCAGGAGGCCGTCGCCGCCAAGAAGGGGATCGATGATCCCGACTCGATTCCGCTGTCGGAGATCGCCTGCCCGAACTGCGGGGTGCGCGGGCAGTGGACCGAGCCGCGGCAGTTCAACATGATGCTCAAGACCTACCTGGGCCCGGTGGAGGACGAGTCCGGCCTGCACTACCTGCGACCGGAGACCGCGCAGGGCATCTTCGTGAACTTCGCCAACGTGATGGGATCGGCCCGCCGGAAGCCGCCGTTCGGCATCGGTCAGATCGGCAAGAGCTTCCGCAACGAGATCACGCCCGGCAACTTCATCTTCCGCACCCGCGAGTTCGAGCAGATGGAGATGGAGTTCTTCGTCCAGCCGGGCACGGACGAGCAGTGGCACCAGTACTGGATCGACGAGCGCACCGACTGGTACGTGGATCTCGGCGTCGCGCGGGAGAACCTGCGTCACTACGAGCATCCCAAGGAGAAGCTGTCCCATTACTCCAAGCGCACCGTGGACATCGAGTACCGGTTCGGCTTCGCTGGCAGCGAGTGGGGCGAGCTGGAGGGCATCGCCAACCGCACCGACTTCGACCTGACCACCCACTCGGAGCACTCCGGGCAGGACCTGCGGTACTTCGACCAGGCCACCGGCGAGCGCTGGACCCCGTACGTGATCGAACCGGCGGCCGGCCTCACCCGCTCCCTGATGACGTTCCTGGTGGACGCCTACGCCGAGGACGAGGCGCCCAACACCAAGGGCGGCGTGGACAAGCGCACCGTGCTGCGCCTGGATGCGCGGCTGGCGCCGGTGAAGGCGGCGGTGCTGCCGCTGTCCCGGCACGCCGACTTGTCGCCGGTGGCGCGGGATCTCGCGGCCCAGCTACGCAAGCACTGGAACGTCGAGTTCGACGACGCCGGCCAGATCGGACGGCGGTATCGCCGCCAGGACGAGGTCGGCACGCCGTTCTGCGTCACCGTCGACTTCGAGTCGTTGGACGACCGGGCGGTGACCATCCGGGAGCGGGACTCCATGTCGCAGGAACGGATCTCGCTGGATCGGGTGCAGGCCTACCTGTCCGAGCGGCTGGTCGGCTGCTGACCGCCCGGCGCGGATCCGCGGTGGTGGTGCCAGCATGAGGCCGTTCTCGATCGTCGCGGCGGGCCGCACCGACGTCGGGCTGCGGTACACCAACAACGAGGACGCCTTCCACATCGGCGAGCAACTGGTGGTGGTCGCCGACGGGGTCGGTGGATCGGTCGCCGGCGAGGTGGCCTCCCGCGCCGTGGTGGACATCTTCGCCGAGGCCCCGCACGCGGACGACGGCGACGACCTGTACCGGATCCTGGCCGACTCGGTGCGGCGCAGCACCGGGGCCATCAACGACCTGGTGCGCCACGACCCCGACCTGGACGGCATGGGCACCACCGTCACCGCCCTGATGTGGGCCGCCGACCGGATCGTCGTGGCCCAGGTGGGCGACTCCCGCGCGTACTACCTGCCCAGCCGGGGGCAGCGCGAGCTGGTGCAGATCACCAGGGACGACTCGTTCGTGCAGTACCTGGTGGACCGCGGGATGATCACCGCCGAGCAGGCCCGGTCGCACCCCCGTCGGAACGTGATCCTGCAGGCGCTGAACGGGATGTCGGTCACGCCGTCGTTCGTCACCATGGCGCCGGTGGTCGGGGACCGGTACCTGCTGTGCTCGGATGGGCTGAGCGACTACGTGGACCGGGACGCCGTCCAGCAGGCGCTGCTGGACCGGGACGACCGGGAGGCCGCCGCCGAGAAGCTGATCGAACTGGCGCTGGAGGCCGGAGCGCCGGACAACGTCACCGTGATCGTCGCCGACGTCCTGCCCTCCTGATCCCGCCCCGCTCCGCCCCACCCGCATGGATCAACTTCGCCGGCATGCACGAAGTTTGTCCCACGCGCACCACCCGTCACAAAACCGCGACGATGATGCATGCGGGGACAGTTGATCCATGCGGTCCGGGGCCGGGGCCGGGGGCGGGGTGGGACGGCGGAGCTCAGCCCAGGCCCGGGGGCGTGCGGTACGGCTCCGGCGGGACCACGGTGCCGCGGAACCACGCGTCCATGAACGGCCTCAGGTCCTTGCCGGCCAGCGTCGAGGCGTAGTCCTCCAGGTCGTCGAAGCTGGCGTTGTGCCCGCCGTAGGTGGCGATCCACCCCTTCAGCAGCCTGGCGAACGCCTTCTCGCCCATCTCGTGCCGCAGCGCGTGCAGGGCCAGCGGTCCCCGGTTGTACACCGAGGTGAACTCGTTGCCGGGGCCCATGTCCACCAGCGGGATCGCCCAGAACGACGGGTTGTCCGAGACCTTGGCCATCTGCGACCGCCACCGCGCATCCAGGTCCGCGCCGTCCACGTCCTGGTGATACAGCCACGGCGCGTAGGAGGCGAAGCACTCGTTCAGGCAGACGTCGCTCCACCTGTCGATGATCACGTCGTCGCCGTACCACTGGTGCGCGGTCTCGTGAACCATGGTGTCCAGGTCGACCCAGCTGGCGTATACCGGGCGGGTCGCCGTCTCCAGGGCGAAGGAGAGGTACTCGCCGGTGTAGATCCCGCCGTAGGAGTCGAACGGGAACGGCCCGAAGTGCCTGCCGAGCACCGTGAGGACCTGCGCGGTCTTCCCGGCGAGCGCCTTCTTGACAGCCCCCGCGGTGGTGAACGCGTTGAGAATCGGCGTGCCGTCGACGGTTCCGGTGGTGAAGGTGAGCCTGTCGATCAGGATGGTGGTCAGGTAGCTGGCGATCGGCCTCTCTTGGTCGAAGCGCACCACGTGCATGCCGGCAGGGGCGGGGGGCAGCCCGTGCTCGACCTTGGTGCCGTTGGAGATCACCTGCCAGCCGTCGGGCACGGTAGCGGTGACGGAGAACGCGGCCGGATCCGACGGATGCTCGTTGACCGGGTACCAGGCCG
>JBIQML010000637.1:0-2945 GCA_044463405.1 Nakamurella lactea
TCAGCGCCCGGTGACCGCCTGATGCCGGTGAGCACCCCGCCTGCAGTGCGCATCACCGACTTGCACAAGTCGTTCGGGCACGTGCGCGCCGTGGACGGCGTGGACCTGGAGATCGACGAGGGCGAGTTCTTCACCATGCTCGGCCCGTCCGGGTCGGGCAAGACCACCCTGCTGCGGGTGATCGGCGGGTTCGAGTCCGTCGACCGCGGCAGCGTGGCGATCTTCGGCGTCGACATGACGAGGACGCCGCCCTACGACCGTGACGTCAACACCGTGTTCCAGAACTACGCCCTATTCCCGCACATGTCGGTACGCCAGAACGTGGAGTACGGGCTGCGGGTGCGGCGGGTGCCGAAGCCGGAGCGTGCCGCGCAGGCCGACGCGGCGCTCACCATGGTGGGGCTCGCCGCGATGGGCGGGCGGAAACCCGATCAGCTCTCCGGCGGCCAGCGGCAGCGCGTCGCTCTGGCCCGCGCCATCGTCAACCGACCCAAGGTGCTGCTGCTGGACGAGCCGCTTGGCGCCCTGGACCTGAAGCTCCGACAGGAGATGCAGCTCGAGCTCAAGCGGATCCAGCGCGAGGCCGGCATCACGTTCATCTACGTGACGCACGACCAGGAGGAGGCGCTGACCATGAGCGATCGCATCGCCGTGTTCCACCAGGGTCGGATCGAGCAGGCCGGTACCCCCGTCGAGATCTACGAGCAGCCGACGACCGAGTACGTGGCCGGATTCATCGGGGTGTCGAACATGCTCGATCACGGCGGGCTGACCTACGCCGTGCGACCGGAACGGATCGGGCTCACCGCCGGTCCGGCGAACGCGGCGAATGTACCCGGCGCGGCGATCGCGTCCGGCGTGGTCCGCGAGGTGATCTACCTCGGCGTCACCACCCGCTATTCCGTGGAGCTCGGCGACGGACGGCGCGTCATCGTGGTCCGGCCGAACGACAGCGCCACCGTCGCGGCGTATCCGGTGGGAACCGAGGTGACGGCCTCCTGGTTCCCGGCGCATTCGCACCCCCTGGGCGCCACCGGCCGCACTGCCACGCCGGCGCAGGAACCTGCTCCGGCACTGAGGAAAGGATGAGGGACATGCGATCGTCCACACACCTGATCGCCGCGGCAATCGCCGCCGCGGCCGCGCTGGTCATAGCGGGTTGCGGCTCCGGTTCCGGCGGCCCTGCCGCCGACGCGACGAACGGCAACGGCAGCCAGACGCCCGGCGGCTCCTCCACTGGCGCGGCCGCGCCCACGCAGAAGCCGCCGACGGCCGACGAACCGCTGCCCACCAAGATCGGTGACGGCGAAGGCGAGCTGAACCTGATCGCCTGGGAGGGCTACGCACAGCCGGACTGGGTGACCCCGTTCGAGAAGGACACCGGCTGCACGGTGAACGCGAAATACGCCGGCTCGTCCAACGAAATGGTGTCGCTGATGGCCAACGGCGGCGGCGGCCAGTTCGACATGGTCTCCGCCTCCGGCGACGCCGGGCTGCGCCTGATCTACAGCGGTGACGTGAAGCCCGTCAACGTCGACCTGGTGCCCGAGTGGAAGAACTTCTATACGTTCCTGCAGAGCCCCGACTTCAACACGATCGACGGCAAGCACTACGGCGTCTCCTACGAGTTCGGGCCGAACGTGCTGCTCTACAACACCGACACGTTCAGCGCGGCGCCGGATTCGTGGAGCGTGCTGTACTCCGATCAGTACAAGGGTCAGGTGACGGTGCCGAACAACCCGATCCAAATCGCCGACGCCGCGCTGTATTTGGCGAAGGCGCAGCCGGACCTGGGCATCACCGATCCGTACGAGCTGACGCAGCCGCAGTTCGACGCCGCGGTCAATCTGCTGAAGACGCAGCGCCCGCTGATCAAGAAGTACTGGGATCTGGCCTCGCAGGAGATCACGCTGTTCCAGAGCAACGCCGTCGTGGTCGGCGCGGCGTGGCCGTACCAGACCAACACGCTGGTGGCCGCGAAGGCCCCGGTCGCCGACACGATCCCGAAGGAGGGCGCCACCGGCTGGGCCGACACCTGGATGCTGGCCAGCAACGCCCCGCACCCGAACTGCGCCTATCAGTACCTGCAGTGGGCCACCACGCCCACCGTGCAGGCGCAGCAGGCGATCTACTTCGGCGAGACCCCGGTGAACACCAAGGCCTGCGCCGAGATGGACAAGCTCGCGGCCGGCTCCTGCGGCCAGTACCACGCCGACGAACCGGAGTCGTATTTCCAGACCATCAAGTTCTGGAAGACGCCGCTCGCCCAGTGCGGTAACGGCCAATCGGATTGCATGCCCTACACCGCCTGGCAGTCGGCCTGGACGGACATCGCCGGCTGACGATGACGGACACCGAGGTACGCGCGACACCCGTCCCACGGGTGGGGGCCACGGGCGGGCTGTCCGGAGCGCTGTGGCGCCGCCCGTGGCTCCGCGGCTCGCTGACGCTGGCGCCGCCGCTGCTGTGGCTCGGCGTCATCTATCTGGCGTCGCTGGCCGTGATGTTGGTGACCTCGCTGTGGAGCGTCAATCCGTTCACCAACAAGGTCGAGGCGACCTGGACCCTGGCGAACTTCCAGCAGATCTTCACGAGCACGTACCTCGTCATCATCGCCCGGACCGTCGTCATGGCGGTCGCCGTCACCGTGACGACGGCCATCGTGGCTTTCCCGCTGGCCTACTACATGGCCAGGGTGGCGTCGAAGCGCACCCGCAACGTGTTGTTCACGTTGATCGTGCTGCCGCTGTGGGCCAGCTACATCGCCCGGGTCTACGCGTGGATCGTCATCCTGCAGCAAGGCGGCACCCTGGATTGGTTCTTCGCCAAGCTCGGCCTGCCGGAGCCCAACATCGGCTACACCAACGTGGCCATGTGGATCGTGTACAGCTACATCTGGCTGCCGTACATGGTCATCCCGATCTTCGGTGCGCTGGAACGGATCC
>JBIQML010000638.1:0-2943 GCA_044463405.1 Nakamurella lactea
TCTTCTTCTCGATCCCCTACATCCTCGCGGCCATCGTCGCGATGACGGTGTTCTCCGACTTCCGCAACGTGTTCACGCTGGTACTGGCCATCGGCGGATTCGCGTGGGCGTCCACGGCCCGCGTGGTGCGCGCCGAAGTGCTCCGGGTCCGGCAATCGGACTACATCACCGCGGCCAGGGCGATCGGCAGATCCCGGTTCCGCACGATGCTGGCGCACGCCATCCCGAACGCCATCGCGCCGCTGCTGGTGATCACCACCCTCAGCCTGGCCGCGGCGATCGTCGCCGAGGCCACGCTGTCGTTCCTCGGTGTGGGTCTCGGTGGTGACGTCATGTCGTGGGGCAAGGACATCAGCCAGGCGCAAGCATCGCTGCGCGTGGCGCCCATGGCACTCATCTATCCGTCCATCGCACTGACCGTCACCGTGCTCGCCTTCATCATGCTCGGCGAGCTGATCCGCGACGGCCTCGATCCGAGAGCGCGGGCCCAGCGTTGAGCACAATCACCACATCTGACGAGCAGGAGCCGACGGCCGACCTGGACCCGGTGTTCACGGGCGTGACGCCATCCTCGGACGAGCCGCTGCTGTCCATCCGGGACCTCACCGTCGCCTTCCGCACCCAGGAGGGCCTCAAAGAGGTACTGCACGGCATCAGCCTGGATCTGTACGAGGGGGAGACGTTGGCCCTCGTCGGCGAGTCCGGGTCCGGCAAGTCCACCACCGCCACCGCGGCCATCCAGCTGCTGCCCGGCAACGGCGTCATCACCGGCGGCTCGATCAAGCTGCGCGGCCGGGAACTGACCACGTTGAGCCGCGGCGACATGGCGAAGCTGCGCGGACGGGATGTCGGCTACGTGCCGCAGGACCCGATGTCGAACCTGAATCCGGTGTGGTCCATCGGATTCCAGGTCAAGGAGGCCATCCGGGCCAACGGCATCGCCCGGGGGCGCAAGGCGATCACCGCCCGGGCGATCGAGGTCCTGAAGCAGGCGGGACTCGAGGACGCCGAACGCCGGCTGAAGCAGTTCCCGCACCAGTTCTCCGGCGGCATGCGGCAGCGCGCGCTCATCTCTATCGGCATGGCGGCCGACCCGGCCATGCTGATCGCGGACGAACCGACCTCGGCCCTCGACGTCACGGTGCAGCGGGTGATCCTCGACCACCTGGCGACGCTCGCCAAGGAGAACGGCACCGCCGTCCTGCTCATCACGCACGACCTCGGCCTGGCGGCAGAACGCGCGGAGCGGATCGTCGTCATGCAGAACGGCCACATCGTCGAAGCCGGGCCCAGCCGGGAGATCCTGCTGGACCCCGTGCACCCGTACACCCGCAAGCTCGTCGCGGCCGCGCCCAGCGTCGCGTCCAAGCGCATCCAGGTCGGCGAGCAGCGTCATGCGGATGAGCAGGCCCTGGAAGCCGCCGAAGGCGCGCCGGTGCTGGTGCAGGTGCGAGACCTGGTGAAGGACTACAAGATTCGCACCGGCGGGTTCCGCTCCGTGCCGCTCCGCGCGGTCGACCACGTGAGCTTCGACATCCCGCGCGGCACCACCCTGGCCCTGGTGGGCGAATCCGGCTCCGGAAAGTCCACAGTGGCCAAGCTGCTGCTCCGGATCGAGGACCCGACCGCCGGAAAGATCGACATCGAGGGTCACGACCTGGCGAAGATGTCGGGGGCCGAGATGCTGGCGCTGCGCCGACGCATGCAGCCGGTCTTCCAGGACCCGTACGGCTCTCTGGACCCGCTGCGCAACATCGGCAACGCGATCGCCGAACCGCTCGTGGTGCACAAGGTCGGCGATCGCTCCGCGCGGCAGGAGCGGGTGCGCGAACTGCTGGACCAGGTCGCGCTGCCGCAGGCGCTGATCAGCCGGTACCCGAACGAACTATCCGGCGGGCAGCGGCAGCGGGTGGCGATCGCCCGGGCGTTGGCGCTGAAGCCGGACGTGATCGTGCTGGACGAGGCGGTATCGGCGCTGGACGTGCTGGTGCAGGACCAGATCCTCACGCTCCTTGCGGAGTTGCAGTCCGAGTTGGACCTGACCTACCTGTTCATCACGCACGACCTGGCGGTGGTCCGCATGATCGCCGACCATGTCTGCGTGATGGAGAAGGGCCGGGTCGTGGAACAGGGCCGGGTCACCGACATCTTCGACAACCCCAGCGAGGGCTACACCAAGCGCCTACTGGACGCGATCCCGGGAGCCAATATCCCGTTCGGTACGGGAGCGTTCGAAGCGTAGGCGTCACCGCTGTACTGATTGCGCGGTTCCTCGCCTTCGCTGCGGCCCAGTCTCGCTGTACCCTCTTGCGGCGTTCCTCGCCTCCGCTCCAGCCGAGTCTCGCTGGCGCTCGTCTCGACTTCCGCTTCGGCCGCGTCACGCCGCGGCGCTCGTCTCGGCCTCCGCTACGGCTTCGTCACCGCGCGGAAGCGAGGTGGGCGACGAAGTCGCGGGATCGTTGCAGCGCATCCGTGTAGTGATCCGGGTCCTGCTGGTTCAGCTCCTCGAACAGCCGGACGGCTTCGCGGGCACTCGCCAGTGCGCTCGATGCGCGGCCCGCCTCGTCCAGACGGACGGCCAGCTGATGCACGGCCTGCGCCAACTGCGGCAGGTAGACCGGCCGATTACCGAAGGCGAGCCGACGGGTGACGTCGACGGCCTCCCGGGTCGCCGTCAGGGCCTCCTGGGTGTTCCCGGCCGCCGCCAGGTCGCTGCCCAAGTTGGTCAGCGTGCCGGCCAGATTCCCGAGGTGCGCCTGCGGGTTGCGGCGCGACAGGGTCCGGTAGAGGACGCTCGCCTCCCGGGTCGCGGCGAGCGCCTCGTCGGCGCGGCCGGAGCCTGACAGGTGCACCGCCAGGTTGTTCAGCGACATGGCCAACGGCGCGTGATACGGGTTGTCCCCGGAGAGTTCCGGCCGCTGGTTCGCGTCGGCGGCCAGCTCC
>JBIQML010000639.1:0-2941 GCA_044463405.1 Nakamurella lactea
ATGACTGAACTGGTCGAGCTTCGCAGCGGCGTCTACCACGATTCCGTGACCCTGCTGCGGATCTCGCAGGCCGCCGCCGATGCGTCCGGTATCAGCGCCGCGCAGGTGGCCATGGCCACCCCGTTGAACGTGGACCTGGCGGTCGGCCTGGGATTCGCGGTGCCGGCCGGTGCCGGGCCGAACGACCTGCTGGTGGCGCTGCGCGGTGACGACGACGCGGCGATCGCCTCCGGGGTCGCCGCGCTGGAGTCCGCGCTCGCCGCCGCGGACGCCGCCGGGCGCGGAGCCGGCGGGTTCGGCGACGCCGAGCCGCCACGGACGGTGCGCACCGCCGCGGAACGCGCCCCGGACGCCTCCGTGGTGCTGCTGTCGGTGCCCGGCGACGCGGTGATCGGCGAGGCGATGGACGCGATCGCCGCCCGCCGGCACGTGATGATCTTCTCCGACAACGTCCCGGTGGAGGACGAGATCGCGCTGAAGGACGCCGCCGCGCAGGCCGGGCTGCTGGTGATGGGCCCGGACTGCGGCACCGCCATCCTCGGCGGGGTCGGCCTGGGATTCGCCAACGTGCTGGGCGGCGCCGCGGGCAGCGGCTCTGTACCTGCCCGGTCCGGCCGGGCAAGTACAGAGGGCGGTGACGGGGATCCCGTCACCGCCACCGTCGGGGTGATCGCCGCGTCCGGCACCGGTGCCCAGCAGCTGACCTGCCTGCTGGACGAGGCCGGGGTGCCGATCTCGGCGGTGCTGGGCCTGGGCGGCCGCGATCTGTCCGAGCGGGTGGCCGGCCGGTCCGCGCTCGCCGCGCTGGCCATGCTGGAGGCCGACCCGGGCACCGACCACATCGTGATCGTGTCCAAGCCCCCGCACCCTGCGACGGCCGAGAAGGTGCTCGCGGCGGCCGCCGGCGCGGGCAAGCCGGTGACGACGGTGCTGCTGGGGGCCGGGCAGCCGGACCTGACCCAGGCGGTCGAGTCCGTGCTGGATGCGATCGGGGCGACGGTGCCGTCCTGGCCGACCTGGTCGGCGGAATCCCCGTCACCGGCCTCGACCCCCGGTGCGTTGCGCGGCCTGTACTCGGGCGGCACCCTGGCCGACGAGGCGATGCTGGTGGCCGGACAGGTCCTCGGCGACATCCGGTCCAACATCCCGTTGCGCCCGGAGTTGGCGCTGCCCGAGGGCGCCACCGGCCACGGCCTGCCAAGGCTGACCGGCCTGGGCCACGCGATCGTCGACCTGGGCGACGACGAGTTCACCCGCGGGCGCCCGCACCCGATGATCGACCCGACGGTCACGCTGGACCTGCTGGCCGCGCAGGCCGCCGATCCCGACGTGAGCGTCATCCTGCTCGACGTGGTGCTGGGGCACGGATCCCAGCCGGACCCGGCGGCCCGGCTGGCGCCGGCCATCGGTGACGCCATCGCCACCGCGGCCGCGGACGGCCGGACGCTGACCGTGGTGGTGTCGCTGTGCGGCACGGCCGGCGACCCGCAGGACCGGGAGGCGCAGGCCGCGGCGCTCGCGCACGCCGGCGCCGACGTGTACGCCTCCAATGCGGCCGCCGCTCGGGCCGCCGCCACCGCCGCGGCCGGGGAAGCGGACACGGGCGCCACCGGGGAAGCGGACTCGGTCGCCACCGGGGAAGCGGACTCGGTCGCCACCGGGGAAGCGGACACGAGCGCCGTCCCGCCCCCTCCGAGTCGTGGGTCCCAGGACGCACCCCAGCGCATCGAGACACCCACGACTCCGGATGATGCCGGGCCCGACCTGCTGGGCGGCGCGCCGTCGGTGATCACCGCCGGCATCGACCTGCTGGCCGATGCGCTGCGCGCGCAGGCCGTCGACGTCACCACCGTCGACTTCCGCCCGCCGACGGTGGACCCCGCCGACCCGGTGCACGGCATGAGGGCCCTGTCGGCCGTGCTGGCGGACCCGCGCCGGGAGCGGGCCAACGCCACCGCCATCGAGCGCATGCTGGCCGTGCGGGCGAAGCTGGTCGATGTGCTGCAGGCATCCCAGGCGCTCGGCATGAAGCCCGGCGAGTTCTACCACGCCGGCCCGCCGATCACGTGGGAGCGCGCGTCCGGTCCGCTGCGCGGGGCGCTGATCGGCGCCATGCTGTTCGAGAACCTGGCCGGCACGCCCGAGGAGGCGGAGGCGAAGCTGGCCGCCGGCGACGGGATCTCGTTCTCGCCGTGCCACGAGCACCATGCGGTCGGCCCGATGGCCGGGGTGATCTCCCCGTCGATGTGGGTGTACAAGCTGCAGGACGAGGCACACGGCGGGGTTTCCTACTGCTCGCTGAACGAGGGCCTGGGCAAGGTGTTGCGCTACGGCGCCTACTCGGCCGAGGTCATCGACCGGCTGCGCTGGATGTCGGCGGTGCTGGGGCCCGCGCTGCAGAAGGCGATCCGCACGCTGGCCGAGGCGGGCGAGCCCTACGACGTCACCGCGATGCTCGGCCAGATGGTGCAGATGGGCGACGAGGGGCACAACCGGAACCGGGCGGGGTCGGCGATGTTCTCCCGGGACATCGCACCGACGCTGATCGCCTCCGGGTTGCCGGCCGGCGACATCGCCGACGTCGTGAAATTCATTGGGGGCAACGAGCACTTCGTGCTGAACCTGGTGATGCCGGCCGGCAAGCTGATGGGTGACGCGGCCGCGGGCGTGCCCGGATCCACGGTGGTGACGGCGATGTGCCGCAACGGCACCGACTTCGGCATCAGGGTCTCCGGCACGGGAGACGCCTGGTTCACCGGACCGGCCGGCACCCCGGACGGGTTGTTCCTGGCGGGGTTCGGACCGGAGGACGCCAACCCGGACATCGGCGACTCGGCGATCGCCGAGACGGTCGGCGTCGGCGGCATGTCGATGGCGACCGCCCCCGCGATCGTGCGCTTCGTCGGCGGGGCGGTGCCGGATGCGCTGGCCGTCACCCGCC
>JBIQML010000640.1:0-1637 GCA_044463405.1 Nakamurella lactea
GCGGCAGGGCAGCCTGTTCTGAATCCTCAGATCGGCCGCGGCCCCGGCGTCGGGCGCCGTGATCGACGTCCAGGAACTCATGCTGCACTCCTCGTGAGGCGACGATTCGGAAGCGGAGCACGCTCCCGGGCTCACGCTACCGTGGCCATCGTGAGCGACCGCCAACCGCGTGAAGGGGTGACGCCGTGACGCACGACGACCGGTTCGGGGAGCGTGTGGCGTCGTCCGATGCCGGCTCCGGCAGGTGGCGATGGCGATGCGCCGACGAGTCGGGTGAGCCCGCCGGGATCGAGGTCCCCGGATTCGATTCCCAGCAGGGGGCCGAGGGCTGGTTGGCCGAGAACTTCGAGGATCTGGCGGATGACGGCGTGGCGACGGTGACGCTTCTGAATGGTGATCGGGAGGTGTACGGGCCGATGCCGCTCGCGCCCGACGCCTGAGCATGTTGTTAACCGCCGTTCACTTCTGGCATCCTCGGCGGTATGACCGACTTCTCCGAGCCCGCCGAGTACGCCGAGATCCGCCAGGCCGTGCGCGCCATCACAGCCCGGCACGGACTGGCCGAGTACGCCGAGCGAGGGCGAACCTCCACCCCGCAGACCGAACTGTGGTCGGAGCTGGGACAGGCGGGCTTCATCGGCATCAACGTCCCGGAGGTCTTCGGCGGCGGCGGAGCCGGCATGAGCGAACTCGCTGTGGTCGCCGAGGCTTCCGCATCGGCCGGCTGTCCGCTGCTGCTGCTGCTGGTGTCCAGCGCGATCAGCGTGGAGATCCTGGCCCGGCATGGCAGCGACGAGCAGCAGCGCCGCTGGCTGACCGCCATGGCCGACGGGTCGACCAAGATGGCCTTCGCGATCACCGAGCCGGACGCCGGATCCAACTCACACCGCATCGCCACCACCGCCCGCCGGTCCGCCGACGGCGCCGACTACCTGATCAGTGGCAGCAAGTACTACATCTCCGGGGTCGACGAGTCCGCCGCTGTCCTGACGGTCGCGGCCACCGGGCAGGACGAGGCCACCGGCAAGGCCAAGCTGAGCCTGTTCCTGGTGCCCACCGATGCGCCGGGCCTGCGGGCCACCCGGCTGGAGGTGGCCGCCCAGATCCCGGATCGGCAGTTCACGCTGTTCTACGACGACGTGCGGGTGCCGGCATCGGCCAGGGTCGGTGACGAGGGGGCCGGGCTGGCCATGCTCTTCGACGGGCTGAACCCCGAGCGCATCACCGCCGGAGCGCTGTGCGTGGGCATCGGCCGGTTCGCCGTGCAGGCCGCAGCCCGCTACACCTCCGAGCGGTCGGTGTGGGGTGCCCCGCTGGCCACCCACCAGGGCGTGGCGCACCCGCTGGCCAAGGCCGCCATCGACGTCGAGCTCGCCGCCCTGATGCTGGCGAAGGCCGCCTGGCTGCACGACCGTCGCGAGCCAGCCGGCGAGGCGTCCAACATGGCCAAGTACGCCGCCGCCGAGGCAGCGGTCGCCGCGGTGGATGCGGCGATTCAGGCGCACGGCGGCAACGGCCTGTCGGCGGAGTTCGGCCTGGTGCCGCTGTACGGCATGGCGCGGTTGCTGCAAATCGCCCCGGTCAACCGGGAGATGGTGCTCAACTACATCGCCGCGCACACCCTGGGCATGCCCCGC
>JBIQML010000640.1:1647-2941 GCA_044463405.1 Nakamurella lactea
TCACCGCCGGCCAATCCGGTCGACCCGCCCACCTAAACTGGCATGGTGACTGACACCGCCTCATCGAGCCGCTCGACGACGTCGGCGCCATCAGCGCTGCCGACCCAGTACGACCCGGCGGCCGTCGAGGTAGCGACGTACCGGCGGTGGGTGGACGGCGGTTACTTCCGCGCCGACGAGCAGCGCGTGCTCTCCGGCGAGCGCCGTCCGTTCTCCATCGTGCTGCCCCCGCCGAACGTCACCGGCAACCTGCACGTCGGGCATGCGCTGGACCACACGCTGATGGACATCCTGTCCCGCTGGCACCGGATGAGCGGTGACGAAGTGCTGTGGCTGCCCGGCATGGACCACGCCGGCATCGCCACCCAGACCCTGGTGGAGAAGAAGCTGGCTGTGGACGGAAAGACCCGGCACGACTTCGGCCGGGAGCTGTTCATCGAGAAGGTGTGGGACTGGAAGCACGAGTCGGGCGGCGCGATCCTGGGCCAGATGCGCCGGCTGGGCGACTCGGTGGACTGGTCGCGCGAGCGGTTCACCCTGGACGACGGGCTGTCCGCGGCGGTGCAGACCATCTTCAAACGGCTCTACGACGAGGGCCTGATCTACCGCGCCAAGCGGATCATCAACTGGTGTCCCGGATGCCAGACGGCCCTGAGCGACATCGAGGTGGAGCACAGCGACGACCCCGGCGAACTCGTGAGCATCCGTTACGACGGTGACGGGTTCTCCGTGGTGGTCGCGACCACCCGGGTGGAGACCATGCTCGGCGACACCGCCATCGCCGTGCACCCGGACGACGAGCGCTACCGGGATCTTGTCGGCAGGACGGTGACGTTGCCGCTGGTGGGACGCGAGATCCCGATCGTGGCTGATGCGCACGTGGAACCGGAGTTCGGCACCGGCGCGGTGAAGGTCACGCCGGCGCACGACCCCAACGACTTCGACATCGCCACCCGGCACGACCTGCCCGCCATCGACATCCTCACCGACGACGCCCACATCACCGGCACCGGAACGGTTTTCGACGGCATGGACCGGTTCGAGGCCCGAGCCGCGGTGAAGGCGGCGCTGGCCGCCGAGGGTCGTGTCGTGGCGGAGAGGATCCCGTTCGTGCACGCGGTGGGGCACTGTTCCCGGTCCGACGACGTGGTGGAGCCGCGACTGAGCCTGCAGTGGTTCGTCAAGGTCGCCCCGCTGGCCAAGGCCGCCGGCGACGCGGTTCGGGACGGACGGACGCGGATCCACCCGCCGGAGATGGCGGCCCGGTACTTCGACTGGGTCGACAACATGCACG
>JBIQML010000641.1:0-2938 GCA_044463405.1 Nakamurella lactea
GCGAGCGCGCGAACAGGCGCGGCCACCGCGTCCGCGATCGGGACGTACCAGCCTCCGCCCAGGAACTCCAGCCGCGCCGCCACCATCGCCGCGTCGTCGCCGGTGTCGGTGCGCGCCCGCGGACCCAGCAGCGGCAGGTAGCCGTGTCGCGCCACATCGAACCGGTGCCCGGCCGCGCACCCGACCACCGGGCCCGGCCGGGCGCCCGAGGACCCGTCACCGCCGGTCAACGGCCCATCGCAGTGCGGGCATCGCAGCCAGGGCAGCGCCCAGCCCGGAAATCCCGTCACCGCAGCCGGTTTCGCATCAGCCTGCGGAGCGCAGGTACTCCAGCTGCGCCGTCACCGAGTGCTCGGCCGCGAACCGCACCGCCGGGTCGACGTCTCCGTAGACGGCATCCGTCACCGCCGCCACCTCGGCGCCGGCGGCATCGGTGCCCAGCTGCGCCAGCGCCGCCCGCACCTGGTCCAGCCGCTCCTCGCGGTGCTGCAGGTACTCGCCGCACACCGCCGCCAGGTCGGGCAGCTCGGGCCCGTGCGCCGGCAACACCAGGCACGGACCGAGCGAGATCAGCGTTCGCAGCGAGTCCAGGTATTGGGCGAGGGTGCCGTCCGGGATGCCGATCACCGTGGTTCCCCGGCCCAGCACGGAGTCGCCGGTCAGCACCGACCCCGGCGCCCCGGCGGTGCCGTCCGGCTCACGGTCGTCGGGCAGGTGGAAGCACACCGAGTCGGCCGAGTGTCCCGGCGTGGCGATGACCTCGATCTCCATGTCCCCCACGGTGACTCGCTCCCCGCCCCGCAGCGGCTCGCCCCGGTGGCAGAACTCCGGGTCGGCGGCGCGCACGGGGGCACCGGTCAGCCGGTGCAGGGTCTCGGCGCCCTCGGTGTGGTCGGAGTGCCGGTGGGTGATCAGGATCAGCTCGACCGGCCCGGCACCGGCCAGCGCCGCCAGGTGCCCGGCGTCCTCCGGACCGGGATCGACCACCACGGCCGGGGCCGACGAACCCGCCCGCAACACGTAGGAATTGGTGCCGTCCAGCGTCATCGGCCCGGGGTTGGGGGCCAGCTGGATCGATGCCAGTTCGGTGACCCGGCGCAGCGCCGTCATGTGTTCTCCGTCCTTCTGGGTCGGCGGGTCTGGATCTCCCGCCCGTCGGCCAGCACCCGCAGCACCTCGCCGTCCGCGGACAGCACGACCGGCGTCACCGGCCGGACCTCGCGGGGAGTGCCCAGGACCTCAGCCACCGAGGAGACGCCGGCCAGGTCCGTCATCATCGCAACGGTCGGTGGCATCAGGCCGACCTGCCCGTCCCGCTCGGCCCGCAGCACGTCCGCCGGACGCCGCCACCCCCCGGTGACGGCCTCGCTGGTGACCGCCGCCGCCTGCTGCCCGTCCGGCAACGCCGCCACGAAGAAGTAGGTGTCGTACCGGCGGGATTGCCCGGGCGGGGTGATCCACCGGGCCCACGGGCGCAGCAGGTCGGCGCGCAGCCGCTGGCCCTGCCCGCGCAGGGCGGCGGCCAGGCTGCGCCGGTGCGCCGCCACGGCCAGCCGGTCGGCCTCCCGCTCGGCCCGATCCCCGACGACCACCTCGGAGTCGGACCCCGCGAGCAGGATGCCGGTCTCCTCGAACAACTCCCGCACCGCCGCGACGACCTGTCGCCTGGCCTGGTCGGCGTCGATGCGCCACTGGTCGGCCCACCATCGCGGGTCCGGTCCGAGCCAGGGGATCTCCGGATCGCCGTCGGTCGGATCCACCCCGCCACCGGGGAAGGCGGTCATGCCGCCGGCGAACGCCATCCCGGTCACCCGCTGCAGGGTGAAGACCTCCAGGCCGGAGTGGCCGTCACGCACCAGCATCACCGTGGACGCCGGCCGGATCGGCTGATCGGCGCCGTCATCGGCCATGCCTGGCATCCCTCCGACCCACCTGAACCGGCTGACCCGGGCGAGGGCTGCACCGATCCGCCGCCCGCGATCGCCCCTGCCCACGCTATCCCGGACGCCGCGGCGGCTTCGTCACCGGCCTCCCCGGCCACGGTGGGACGCGAACGGGGCGCCCCCACCCCGGGGGGCGCGAGAGCGGCCGGCCGCCACCGGCGTCCGCGGCGACGAGCAACGCTCGAGTGCCGGGGCCATCGCCTCCGCGACCCGGCTGCGTCCTGGACGGTCTGCATGGTCGACGACATGGGACGTCCTCCTCGACTCGGTCGCGGCAGCACCCGCTGTCGCGATGGGCTGACACGCCCGAGTCAAGGCGCCGGACAACCGGCTGTATATGAGGAGAACGCCCCATCCCGGCTCGATCACCGTCGCCGGCTCGACCACCGTCGCCGACTGCATCACCGTCGCCGAGTCGATCACGGTCGCCGGCTCGATCACGGTCGCCGACTCGAACACCGTCGCCGACTCGAACACCGTCGCCGAGTCGATCACCGTCGCCGGCTCGGCCATGGTCGCCGCGAGGCCGGTGCTCGGCACCCTACGGCCTGCGTAGGGTGACCCGATGGGCGATGCGTACGAGGTGGCGCCAGGGATCCTGGTGACCACCAGCGCGCTGTACGCCACCACCTCGACCATCGTCACCCACGGGGCCGTGGCGCTGCTGGTCGATCCGAGCTGGGTGCCCAGCGAACTGGAGCGCATCGCGGGGCTGCTGGCCGGACGATCGCTGACCGTGTCCGCGGGGTGGTCCACCCACGCGCACCACGACCACCTGCTGTGGCACCCGTCGTTCGGCGCGGTGGATCGCTGGGCCACCGCGACCGCCGGCAGGCTGGCCGCCGAGCACCGGACCGAACTCGTCGGTCAGCTCGGACCCGGGTGGCCGGAGGAGCTGGTCGCGCTGATGGGCCGCACGGCGCCGCTGGCCGATCCGGCGGTTCCGTGGCCGGGCCCGGAGGTGCAGGTCATCGAGCACGACGGGCACTCCCCCG
>JBIQML010000642.1:0-2937 GCA_044463405.1 Nakamurella lactea
AGTCACGCTTGTACCGTTTCCAGGAACGGCGCATATTGCTGACGCGATAGGAGATCCCGCCGATTCGGCGGCGTTCGTCGCCGGTCGCCCCTGGCCCCGGCCGGGTCTGCACCGAGGTCGAGGCATCGGTCGCGCTGGTGGCGTGCGATCCGGCCCGAGCATCCGCTGACGCCGACGTCATACGGCCATCGTGCCGCTGTCGCCGGCCCAGCGCATCCCCGTGATCCGGCGCCTCGGAGGTCCCGGCACCGCCGCCCCGTTCGTCCGTGATCGCCTCCTAGGGCCGGACGTCCCGCCGGGACGTTGCATCGTGTTTCGAATCATGTCGCATGGTGGCGCGCTCCGCGAGCGGACGCGTGCCCAGAGTAGATGCTGACAACACGACACGCGGACATCCCGCCATAACGAACCGATCTCGATACCTCACATTCGGAGCAAATCGTGCAGCATACGCAGATCACGACAAGCCGGGCTCCGGGCGGTCGGAGGGAACGGGCCCGGGTCCCGGAGTATTGCCGCCCGCGGCTCGGATGTACAGCCGTCTTCCGCGGTCGCGCGACCGCTCGGAGCTCGGCGCACCGCCGACCGCCGACCGCCGACCTCCGACCTCCGACCGATGCCGCCGTACGGTGAGCCCCGTGAGGTTCACCCGGGCGGAGTTGGAGAGTTTTCGCGGCGCGACCCTTCCCGACCTGCTGGGGCCGGGCGTGCGGCTGCTGTTCGTCGGCATCAACCCTGGGCTCATGACGGTGGCCACGCAGAGCCACTTCGGCCGGCGTGGCAACCGGTTCTATCCAGCGCTGTGGCGGGCCGGCATCACCGACCGCCTCATCGACGCGTCGTCCGGCTTCGCCGAGCGCGACGTCACCCACCTGCTGGACCGGGGCTTGGGCATCACCAATCTGGTGGCCGCGGCGACCGCCCGCGCCGACGAACTGACCGTCGCGGAGCTGGTGGCCGGTGCGTCCCGGCTGCGGCGCACCGTCGCCCGGGTCCGGCCGGCCGTGGTCGCGATCCTCGGGATCAGCGCGTATCGGCTGGCGTTCGCCCTGCCGCGGGCCACGGTCGGGCGGCAGCCCGGCGGGATCGAGGGCGCGCAACTCTGGGTGGTGCCCAACCCCAGCGGGCTCAATGCGCACGCCCGGCTCGCGGACCTGGCGGCTGCCTACCGGGAGGTCGCGATCGCGGCCGGCATCGACGTCTACCCGGCTCCGGGGGTGCCGCAGGCGTGACGGCGCCCAACCCGGGGATCATCGTCACCGCCAGCGTGGTCCCCACATCGGTCGGTCCAGCCGGCCGCCGTGTTGCCGCCCTACGATGACGACCGTGCGTCTGGCCGGGCGAGCCGCCTGCGAGGGTGGGCTCAATGCGATCGCCCGTGCCCGGTCGGCGCTGGTCGCCGCGGACGTCGACCTGCTCGACCTGTCCGATTCCAACCCGACCCGGCACGGCCTGCTGCATCCTGGCGTGTTGCGCGCGGTCGCCGACCATGCCGGCGAGGCCGCCCGGTACGAGCCCCATCCGCGGGGGTTGGCGACGGCACGGGAGGCGCTGGCCGTCCGGTACGGCGGCGATCCCGGCGACTACTGGCTGACGGAGTCGACCTCCCAGGCGTATTCCTGGCTGCTGACACTGCTGGCCGATCCCGGTGACCAAATCGCCGTTCCGGAGCCGGGGTATCCGCTGGTGGAGCCGCTGGCCAGGTTCGCAGGCGTGCGGACCATCGGCTACCGCTGGGACTACCTGCATCCGGACGGCTGGATGCTCGATGCCGCGACGCTGTCCCAGGCCGTCTCCGGTCCGGCGACCCGGGCGGTGGTCGTGGTCAACCCGGGCAATCCGACGGGTTCCTATCTCGGTGGCGCGCTCGACGTCGTGGTGGCTTCCTGCACGGCCGGCGATGCGGCGTTGGTCTCCGACGAGGTCTTCCTGCCGTTCGTGTTGGACGGTCCGGTGGACAGTTCCCTGGACGGTTTAGTGGACGGTTCCCCGGACGGTGACGGGATGACCGTGGCCGGCGAGGAACGGGTGCCGACGTTCGTTCTCGGCGGCCTGTCCAAGCTGCTGTGCGCGCCGCAGGTCAAGCTGGGCTGGATCCGGCTGAGCGGCCCCGGCGGCGAGTGCGCCCCGCTTCGCGACGGGCTGGATGCGATCGCCGATGCGTTCCTGCCCGTCAGCGGGCCGGTGGCGGCCGCGCTGCCGGACCTGCTGGCGCTCGCCGACGGGTCCGTGGGCGCCACCCGTCGGAGGCTGGCGACCAACCTGGCCGCGGCCCGTGCGGAACTGGCCGACGGGCCGTTCCGGGTGCGGCGCTGCGACGGCGGCTGGACGGTGATCGTCGATGTGCCCCGGAACCTGCCGGTGCCCGACCTGGCCGTGCACCTGCTGGAGCACGTGCACCTGGCCGTGCATCCGGGCTGGCTCTACGACCTCCCCGCCGACGGCGCGTTGGCGCTGTCCCTGCTGCCGGAGCCGGACCGGTTCGCCGAGGGCGTGCGCCGGCTGCGCGGCGCCGTCGAGGAGCTGGCCGGGTAGCGGGGATGCCGGTCGGTGGAGCTGTCAGGCACCGTGGTGTCGGCACCTCGACGACCGTTCCGGTGCGGTGCCGGGCCGCGTGACCGGCGGGAGGATCGGATGCGCAACGACCCGACGACGGCGACCCTGCGGCTGGCGACCTGGAACGTGAACTCCCGGTCAGCGGATCGCGGCGCGTCTTGGCACCCTGCTGCATGAGTCGAGAGCCGATCTGGTCATCCTCCAGGAGAACGAATCCACGAAGTCTCGATTCGTTGTACACCGCAGCCAATCTCGACTGGGCAGTGACAGCGTTTGATGCGGACGTGCCTGCGTTTGTCGCGTGCGGAAGGTCATTTCACCGGGAGGCATGCTCATCAGGATGCTGCCGGATCGATCGTGAGGGCGGCAGCTGTACCCGAT
>JBIQML010000643.1:0-2936 GCA_044463405.1 Nakamurella lactea
ATCTGCGGCGTGGTCGCCTTGCCCTCCAGCGCGAGCACCGCCTGGTCGATGCCGTCCTTGCCGATCAACCCCGGTTCCTGGGCGATCAGCGCGTCCACGACACCGGACTTCAGGTCGGTGATGTCGCTCGGCTCCGCGTCGAAGCTGATGTTCTTGATCTTGCCGGTGGCGTGCGCCTCCTTGATGCCGGTGGCCACGCCCTCCGCGGTCAGCACGTTCGCGGCGAAGATGCCCACCAGGTCGGGATGCGCGGCATACGTGGAGGTGACGATCTGCGCCGCCTTGGACGGCGTGTCGTTGTCGTACTGGGTGGGCAGCACCTTGATGTTCGGGTACTTGGCCGCCATCTCCTCCTTGAAGCCCTTGTCCCGCGCGTCGGTGGTCGAGATGCCGGGGTTGACGTTGACGACCATCACGGTGCCCTTGCTGCCCACCAGCTTCGCCAACGCGTCGGCGGCGTCCTTGCCTCCCAGCTCGTTGTCCGACGAGATGCGGGAGACCGCGAGCGAGTTGTCGGTCACGGAGGTGTCCACCTCGACGATCTTGACGCCCGCCGACTTCATCGCCTTCATCGGCGCGATCAGGGCGGTGGAGTCGGTCGGCGCGATCAGCGCGGCGTCCGGATGCTTGGCCGTCACCGAGTTGACGATCGGGATCTGCTGGCCGGCGTCGAACTTGCTGGGGCCGGTGTAGTCGTATTTCAATCCCAGGCGCGCCGCCTCGGCCTTGGCGCCGCAGTTCATGGTGACGTAGAAGTTGTCGTTGGTGGTCCCGACGATCAGCGTCACCGAGTACTTCGTCGACGGCGGGCTGACCGATGCCGCTGAGGCCGAGCCGCCCGACGACGCGGCACTCGACGACCCGCCCGACGAGGAGGCGGACGACGCGGACGTCCCGGCCGAACTGGCAGAACCGGAACCGGCCGAGGATCCGGACGGTGCACTGGATGACCCGGATCCCGCGCTGGACGACCCGGACGACGCCGAGGACCCCGAGGACACCGAGGACCCCGAGGACACCGACGATCCCGACCCCGCCGACGACACGGACGGACCCGAGGCCGACGGCCCGGACGCCGAACCGCCCGAACCCGAGGCCGAGTTGCTCCCGCAGGCCGTCGCCCCCAGTGCCAGCACGCAGAGCACACCCACCAGGTTCCGAATTCTCATCGCATCTCCTCCTTGCCTTCTGCGACTTCGCGGCCCGAACGGGACGCGAGGCTTTCCCGACGGCCGATCCGATCAGCCGCGCTCGCGTCGCCGGCGTCGCAACTGGTCCAGGTAGACCGCACCGATCAGCACGATGCCGACCGCCACGAACTGCCAGTACGGGTTGACACCGATGATCACGAATCCGCTGTCCAGCGTCGCCGGGATCAGGACGCCGATGATGGTCCCGGCGATGGCGCCCCGGCCGCCGAACAGGCTGGCCCCGCCGATGACCACGGCGGCGATCGCGGACAGGTTGTCGGTGGTGTGACCGGAGATGGTGGTGGTGGCGAAGTGCGCCAGGCTCATGCAGCCGGCCACCCCGGACAGCCCGCCCATCACCGTGTACACCTTGATCACGTGCCGGTCCACCTTGATGCCCACCCGGCGCGCGGCCTCCTCGTTCGACCCGACGGCGTAGGTGTAGCGGCCGAATCGGGTGTACGCGAGCACCAGCCCGCACCCGATCGCCACCAGTCCGGCGATCACCACCTGCCACGGGACCTGACCGAACAGGTTCCCGTACCCGATGGAGTTGGTCAGCCTGTCCGGAATGCCGGTCAGATCGGTCCCGTGGGTGATCAGGTACGACAGGCCGAGCGCTATTCCGTAGGTGCCCAGCGTGACAATCAGCGGGGACACGTGTCCCTTGGCCACGATGAAGCCGTTGATCCACCCGAAGACCAGGCCCGCGACGATGCCGGCCACCATGCCCAGCACGATCAGGCCCCAACCCTCGTTCGACGCTCCGACCGTGGGGTCGGAGGATCCGAAGGCGAGCATCACCTTGCCGGCGACCACCCCGGAGAAGATGAGCACGGAACCCACGGACAGGTCGATGCCCGCCGCCACGATCACGAACGTCATGCCCAGCGACAGCACGATGAGGCTGGCGTTGTCGGAGAAGATCGATCGGATGTTGAACGGTGTGACGAACCGTGAATTGATCGCCGTGAACGCCACCACCAGGGCGACGAGGATCAGCACGATCCACAGCAGGTTCGCCGTCAGCACCTTCGACCAGCGTGACTCCTCCGGCGCGGCATCGGGGTCGGCCACGAGGTCGACCGGGTCGTTGGTCCGGGACGTCATGACGACTCGTCCTGCACCAGCGCGCCGGTCATGGCGGCCACCAGTTGCTCCAGCGAGGCCTCGGAGGCCGAGAACCTGGCCACCCGGGCGCCGAGGCGAAAGACCTCGACCCTGTCCGCCACCTGGAGGACCTCCGGCATGTTGTGGCTGATCAGCACGACGGCCACGCCGCGGTCACGCACCCGGCGGATCAACTCGAGCACATGCCCGCGCTGCACGACGCCCAGCGCGGCCGTCGGCTCGTCCAGCAGGACCACCTTCGAGGCCCAGACCACCGAGCGGGCCACCGCCACGCTCTGCCGCTGCCCGCCGGACAGCGACCCGATCGTGGCCCGCACGTCCTGCAGCTGGATGCCCAGGCTGCGGAACGCGTCGGCCGCCTCCCTGCGCATCCGCGCCCCGTCGACAACCCCGAACCAGCCCAGCGGGCCGGGCTTGAACACCTCCCGTCCGAGGTAGAGGTTGGCGGCCGCATCGAGGTCGTCGGCGAGCGCGAGGTCCTGGTACACGGTCTCGATGCCGTGGCTCATCGCCACCAGCGGAGACGACAGGTGCAGCTCCGCGCCGTCCAGCAGGATCTCCCCGGCGTCCGGCCGGATGACCCCGGACAGGCACTTCGTCAAGGTCGACTTGCCG
>JBIQML010000644.1:0-2927 GCA_044463405.1 Nakamurella lactea
ACCGTCGCGCTCGTCATCGGCCGCCTCGCGGATCAAGCGGGCCGCCCGCGCCAACCGCAGCTCCAACCGGGTCACGGCCACCTCCGTGCGTAGTGGACACCGTGCGCCGCACCACACGACCGCGTCCGGCGCGTCAGGACGTCGAACGCGGCGAGCGGGTGCACGCCGTCACTGGCCGCGTGGGGAAGGTGACGGGTCGCACCCAGGACCGAACGCCGTCCGCTCCGACGACCCACCGCCAGGCCCAACTCTCCCAGGGCCCGCACGCTTTTCGCCGGCAGGTAGACCCCGGCACCGCCACCGGCCGGTGCCCGCTCCACGACGCGAGCGTCCAGCCCGCTGCGGCGCAGCATCCGGGCCGTCGCCGGCCCGGCGATCCCGCCACCCACGATGAGGACGGGAGTGACGTCGATGGTCATCGTCCCACTTCTCGGGAGCACCCGGACGTCGGGGTCCGGCTCCGGATCCCGTAGCTGAAGTTGGTGGCCGCCTCGTCACCGATCCATTGCCAGAGAGGCACGGTGCCTTGCAGCTAGGCCCCGGGGATGAGGGTGCCGGGGTCGAGACCCTTGGTGGTGAAGCAGATCGGGCAGGTGTAGTACCGCCCCCGGCCGCCGCGAATCGTTCGACCAGGTCGGCGAGTGGCGGGCACCCGTCACACGCGACTCCGGTGGCGGTGCCGGGGACCGACATGCGGACGGCCTCCTTGGTCAGGAACACCAGTGTGGGCGCCCGGTCTCGGCGGCGCCGACCGCGACCAGGAAGGCGACAGTGACCCGTTCCGGGTCCTCCAATCTGTGGCCAGGCTGATCACGGCCTTGGTCGACATGGTGGACTCCTCGGGGGCAGGGATGTTTCGTCGGGCGTCGGTGAGCAGCGGCGTTCACCGCACCACGGCCGCGTGTGATGCCATGAACCGCAGCACGTTGTCGTTGAATTCGCCGGGGTGGCTGACGAACATGTTGTGGGTCGCGCCGTCGATCGTCAGGCATTCCGCCCTGGGTATCAGCGCGGCCAGTCGGGCGGTCACCGTCTTGAGCGGGACCGGCGAGTACGTGCCCGAGACCAGCAGGGTCGGAACTTGGATGGAACGCGCGTCGGCGTCGGCAAACGGCGGGAATCCGGCCCGCAGTTGGGCCTTGAGGGGGCCGACGTTGTCGACGAACCGCCGGAACGTTTCGGCGGGAATGGCATCCACCGTGTCTTCGCTGGTGTTGGCGGCCATGAAGATCCGCAGACCCCGCTCGTCGTTACCGCGGTCGAACGCTCTCATCGCCGGCCGGATGCCGCGGGCACCGAAAACCAGGAAACCGATGCCGGCGCCGGGGTGGCGCATCAGCAGCTTGATCACCTGCGCAGGTCGAGGCGGGACGTTGACCCCGAGCAAGGGGAACGCCGGCGGCTCAAGCAGGACCAGCGACCGCAACAGCTCGGGATGCCGCTCCGCCAGCAGCAGGCTTCCGAATCCGCCGGGCGAGGAGTGTCCGACCAGGTGGACCGGCCCCGCGTCGAGCGCCTGGATGAATCGCGCGATGTCGTCCACATGGGTGTTCAGCGTGATCGGGTCGTCCGGCTGCAGCGCAGCGTTCGGCCAGTATCCACGGCAACTCAGCGCGACTGTCCTGTGGCTTGCGGCGAAGGCATCCATCTGCGCCTCCCAGGTCCGGTAGTCGGCGCTGCCGCCGTGGACCAGCAGCACCGGCTCGCCTCGACCCTGCTCCACGTAGGCCAGGTCAACCCCGTTGACAGTCACTGTGGGCATTCGTCATCTCCTGGTGAACTCCGGCGTAGCACGTCGACCGCTGGTGAAGTCTCGACAGCACGCTAGGTTTCTGTGGGTTGACCGTGCTATCGGGAACTTTCCCGATGCCGCCGGACAGGTCCGTTCAGTCGCGTCGCATCGTCACCAGACCGTGCTCCATCGCGATCAGGGTGGCCGCAGCGCGAGACGAGACATCGATCTTGGTGTAGATGTGCTGGATGTGGGCGTCGGCGGTCTTCACCGAGATGCCCAGCGCCATGGCGATCTGCTTGGTCGCCCGTCCCCGGGCGAGCAGATCCAGCACCTGGGACTCCCGATCGGTCAGGCCGAGCGGGCGTTGCAGTCCCGGCGGGGGTTGCCCCGCCGATTCCACCACGGCGGTGACGGCATCCGGGTCCAGCCGCCCTGCCTCGGCCTCGGCGGCCAGGAAGCTCGCAGCCTGCTCGGTGGGCAGGGCTCCGCGGTGCGGGCGGTCCTCACGCTTGGTGTGGAACGCGTCCGCGGCGGCGAGCACCCGGGTCGGTAGGGGCAGTTCGGCGGCGGATGCACCGCGGTAATAGCCCGACCGGTCCAGCCGCTCGTGATGGGCGGACGCGATCGGCACGATGTCGGCCAGGAACGGCGCGTGGGACAGCACGCGCTCGGTGCGGTACGGATGCAGCCTCACCTGCTCCCATTCGTCAGCGCTCAACGGAGCCGGTTTGCCCCAGATCGCCGCGCTGACCGCTACCCGCCCCAGGTCGTGCACGTGACCGGCACGCCGGACGGCCCGGACGATCTCTGCGTCGAGCCCGCATCGGGCGGCGGCCGCCGCTGCCAGTCCGGCGACGCCGTCGGAGTGCCCGGTGTGCAGCGGGTGAACGAGGTCTGCAAAACGCCCCATCGCGCCGATCGCCCTGTCGATCTGGTCGCCGGACAGTGTCAACCAGGGCCGCGGTTCGCTGGCGAGGGCCTCGTTCCACACCGACGGGGTGCCGTCGAAGCCGAGAATCCTCGGAGCGTCCGCGGCCAGACGCCGAGCGATCCCGGGATCCAGTCCGTGACCTCCCCGCTCGGCGATCAGCCGGGCCGCGGACTCCGCCCCCTTCAACCGCCGCTGCAGCGCCGCGTCCATGGCCACGTGCACGATCCGCATCGCGAGCGGGATGGCGTCCTCGGCGGGCGT
>JBIQML010000645.1:0-2926 GCA_044463405.1 Nakamurella lactea
ACCCGGCCGACCGCGAGCGTCTCCACCAGGTGGCGCAGGTCCTCCGCGGGATCCTCCTGGCCGCCGAAACCGACCGGGTCGGAGGCGCCGACGCCGGGCCGGTCCATCGCCAGCAGCCGCACCGCGGCGGGCAGCGCATCGTCGTGCAGCAGCCACCGGGGCGCCAGCCGCGACGATCCGGTGTCGGGCAGCAGGATGCACGGCATGCTGCGCGAACTGCCGTACTCGGACCAGGCGAGCGCTCGCCCGTCGGGTAGCCGGATGCCGGAGAACGGCGGTGGGGTGGCGGTCAGCAGGGCCGCCTCGTCGTACAGGTATGCCGCGCTGTGATCGGTCCCCGGTTGCACCGCGAAGCCCCTTCCCGATGTCGTCCCACGGTGATGGGACTGAGCCGACCCCGCCCCGTCACGCGGTTCGACGACGAATCTCTCCGCAGCGGACGGTCTCTTCCTATAAGAGATCCCCGAAACGGAGTTCTGAGTCGCGTTGAGACCGGATTGTGATGTTTCAGTTCGGTGACGGGTGGGCCCGGGATGCCCGTCACCGTCGCGACGGATGGTCCTGACGAGTCGGAAAACTGTTGCAGTTCAGGCGGTTTCGGCCGCGGCAGCCCTGCCGGCGGTCCGTCCGGAGAACAGGCAGCCTCCCAGGAAGGTGCCCTCCAGTGCGCGGTAGCCGTGCATGCCGCCGCCCCCAAATCCGGCGACCTCGCCTGCCGCATACAGCCCCGGCACCGGCTGGCCGCCGGCCGCCATCACCCGGGCGGACAGGTCGGTCTCCAGACCTCCGAGGGTCTTGCGGGTCAGGATGTGGCAGCGCACCGCGATCAGCGGGCCGGCGTCCGGGTCGAGCAACTCGTGCGGCGCGACGGTGCGCATGGTCCGGTCGCCGATGTAGTGCCGGGCCGCGGTGATGGCGGTGATCTGCGGATCCTTGCCCAGCCCGGTGCGCACCTGCCCGTCGCGCAGCGCCAAGGCCTGCTGGACGTCCCGGGCCTCGATGAGATCCTCGCCGGCCAGCGCGTTCATCCGTGCCACCAGTTCGGGCACGGTGGGTGCGGTCAGGAAGTCCTCGCCGCGGTCCAGGAACGCCTGCACCGGCGGGGTCGGCCCTTTGCCGGCCCGGCTGCGCGCCAGCAATGCGACCGACTTGCCGGTCAGGTCTGGATTCTGCTCCGAGCCGGACAGCGCGAATTCCGGGCCGATGGTCCGCCTGTTGAGGATCAGCCAGGAGTGCCCGAAACCGGTTCCGGTGATGTGCCGCAGCGTGCCCAGCGCGTCGAAGCCGGGGAACAGCGGGGTGGGCAACCGGCGGCCGCGGGCGTCCAGCCACAGCGGCGTCGGCCCGGACAGCACCCGGATGCCGTGCCGGCTCCACACCGGCGAGTGGTTGACGATGCCCTCCGGGTAGTGCCACATCCGGTCCGGGTTGATCAGGTGCGCCCCGGCCCGCTGGGCGATGCCGAGCATCAACCCGTCGGTGGAGTCCGGGACGCCGGAGAGCATCTGCGCGGGCGGGTCGCCGAAGCCGGTGGGCCAGTTCTGCCGCACCAGGTCGTGGTTGGCGCCGATGCCGCCGGAGGTGACGATGACGGCGCCGGCGTGCATCTCGAACGCGGCGACCGCGGTGCGCGAACTGGCGGCGCCGCGGGCGGCGTCCGAGGGTTCCAGGATGTCCCCGGCGATCCCCGTCACCGCCCCGTCCTGGGTGACCAGCTCGGTCACCCGATGCCGAAAGCGCAGCGTGACCCGCCCGGCGTGCACGTGCTCCATCACGCGCCGCACGAACGGCGTCAGCACCCCCGGCCCGGTGCCCCAGGTGACGTGGAAGCGCGGCACCGAGTTGCCGTGCCCTCCTGCCTGGTACCCGCCGCGCTCGGCCCACTGCACCACCGGGAACAGCGCGATGCCCTGCTGGCGGAGCCAGGAACGCTTCTCCCCGGCGGCGAAGTCCACGTAGGCGTGCGCCCACTGCCGGGGCCAGTGGTCCTCCGGCCGGTCGAAGCCGGCGCTGCCCAGCCAGTCGGCCAGCGCCAGCTCGGCGGAGTCCTTGATGCCCAACCGGCGCTGCTCGGGGGAGTCCACCAGGAACAGACCGCCGAACGACCACCAGGCCTGGCCGCCCAGCGACGCGGCAGGCTCCTGGTCGACGACGGTCACCCGGCGACCCGCATCGGCGGCCTCGGCGGCGGCGACCAGGCCGGCCAGGCCCGCTCCGATGACGATGACGTCGGCGTCCGGCATGGCATCGATTGTTCCGTACCCGTGGGCGGCTGTCCTGCCGATCCGGAGCCCGACCCCGATCCCCTCCCCGATCCTGCGTGGATCAACATCCGCGGCAGGCATCATCGTCGCGGAAATGTGATTGCCGAGGCTGGTGGGACCAACTTCGTGCATGCCGGAGAAGTTGATCCATGCGGCGGTGACGGGGACGGCGGGTTGGGCGGGTGCCGTCAGCGGGCCAGCACCAGGACGTCCGAGCGCTCCACCACCGGTACGGGCTCCCGGCCGGCGTCCCGCTCCGCGGCGACCGCGGCGGCCATGGCCGCGAAACCGGCCCGGATCTCGTCCTCGTCCAGGTAGTCGAAGATCGACGTCGCCCGGTGCTTGAGGCGCTCGGTCGCCTCCGCCAGGCTGCCAGCCCGCCGCTCGTGGACCTCCTCGAACGCGACCCGCCGCAGGCCGGCCCCGGCGAACACCCGCTCCGTCTCGGCCAGGGTCGGGAACAGCCGCTCCTCGATCTCGCGGGCGCTCGGGAAGTAGCGGTGCCAGCGCAGGTCCGGGATGCGGTCGCCGAACGCGCTGCGCAGGATCAGCCGCCCGTCCGGCACCAGCACCCGGGCCACCTCGCTGGCGGCGGCGTCGCGGTCGGCGACGTGGTGGAAGCTCAGGAACATCAGCACCAGGTCGACCGAGCCGTCCGGCAG
>JBIQML010000646.1:0-2896 GCA_044463405.1 Nakamurella lactea
AGTCCTTGACCATGTCGGATCTCGGCTCGCCCAGGACGACCGTGCGGGCGACCGCGCCGTTGTAGCCATGGTCGCTGGCGAAGACCTCGACCCTGAGGATGTCTCCGCGTTCCACCTGGCGGTCCGACGGGCCGACGTTGGGATAGTGGCTGCGGGGGCCGGACGCGACGATGAGCGACCGGTGCTCGCTCACCCCGAGGTCGTAGAGGTTCGTGATGATCTTGCGCCCGATCTGGTACTCGGAATCACCTGCGCGAACGTCGTAGATCGCATTCGTCAAGGACTCGTCGGCAGCTCGTACCAGCCGTTGGATGATCTGGGTCTGTTCGGGTGTTTTCGAGATTCGGGCGGTCTCCAGGTCCAGGTCGACCGGCAGCCACGTCACCTCCGGGAGTTCAGCGGCGAGGGTCTCCATGCACCGAGTGGGGAGGAAATCCAGCTCGATTCCCACTCGCGCGCGCGGGCTGTCGCCGAACCGTGATCTGATCATCGTCGCCAGTTCGGCCATGGGCTCGTCGAAGAACTCTCGCCACACCCGGAGCGCAGTGTCGGGTAGGGCGGCCTTGACGGTGGTGTGTTCCATGTCGACGACCAGCACGGAGTTCAGCCCCTGGCCGTCGACCAAAGCAGCGGCGTGGCGCCACCGCATGATGCTGTGAGATGGGACCCGAACGCCGGTGACGAAAGCAAATGCCTCCGGTGAGAGCGCTACATAGGCATCCATCCCGTCCGGCAGGGCGAGCGGAGTCTTCACTGCTGTCATGGTGGCTGTTCGGCCTTTCTCCCCGCCGACGACGGATTCGGTCCGGCAAACACTCCGAGTGCCGGTGACACGAGTCCGCTATCGCACAGCGGGCGCTTGATCGACATCTGCATGGGCACGGTCCACGTACTGGGAGCGCCCGTCTCACCGCACCTGCTCCGAGACGTCCGCTGATCAGGTCCGGCCGGTCCAGGAGTGGTGTTGAGGCGGTAGCTTGGGGTTAGCAAAGCCGATATATCACTCGGTGTCAAGGGGAGACATCGGAGTTTGTTGGCGTCGTTTCGGGCCGAACAGCCATGGCCGGTTCCGCGATCCGCGGTCGATTTCGGAAGCAGGCGATTCCGGAACCAGGGGGCTACGGAAGGAGGCGGTCGCGGAAGCAGGAGGTTCCGGACGCAGGAGGTCCGGACGCAGGAGGTTCCGGAAGGAGGCGGTCGCGGAAACGGGACGTTCCGGAAGCAGGCAGTTGCGGGACGCAGGCGGTTCCGGAAGCAGCAAGTTCCGAACCGATCACGGGCCTACCCGGAGCCGCCCCCATCCACTGGCAGGTCTGCCGACCCGCGTTTCGGCGAGGTCAGCGGCGGTCGCCGACCGGCCGGGACCAGCGCATCGCGAAGAACGTTGGCGCGACCAGCTTCTCCTGCGCGACCGATTCCCGGTAGGCCGAGGGCGATAGGCCGACGATCTCCGAGAAGGTGCGGCTGAAGGTGCCAAGGCTGCTGAACCCGACCGCCATGCAAATCTCCGTCACGCTGGAGTCCCCGTGCCGCAGCAGGAACATCGCCCGCTCCACCCGGCGGCGCTGCAGGTAACGGTACGGCGTCTCACCGAAGACCCGCTTGAACTCGCGGATGAAGTGGGACCGGGCCATGTAGGCCAGACCGGCAAGCTGCGCGACGTCCAGTGGCTCGGCGTATCGGCGATCCATGTCGTTGCGGGCGCGCAGCAGGCGCAGGTTCACCTCTTCGTTGACGGCGCCCGCACCGTCGACCGCACCCACCCGGCCAGGGTACGCAACGAGCACTTTTGGAGAAGCCGGCAGCATCACGCGGGGCCTACCGTGGTCCACGACAACCACACCGACGAAGGAGCGATCATGCTGACTCGCAACAACCTGTCATCCATCTACGTGCTGGACCAGGACGAGGCACTCCGGTTCTACACCGAGGTGCTCGGCCTGGAAGTGACCGCGGACATGAACTTCGGACCGATGCGCTGGCTGACCGTGCGCGTGCCCGGCGATCAGAAGGAGATCCTGCTCGAGCGGCCCGGGCCTCCGGCGCACGATGAGGCCACCGCCGCCCAGGTGCGCGATCTGGTCACCAAGGGCGCCGGCGGCGGGTGGCTGGCATTCACCACCGACGACGTGCACGCCGCTTTCGAGAAGGTCCAGGCGGCCGGCGTGGAGATCACCCAGGAGCCGATGGAGCAGCCGTACGGCACGGACTTCGCCATCAGGGACCCGTTCGGCAACAACATCCGCATCGGCTCGATCAAGCACTGGGACCAGCAGGGGTGATCACCACGACGCCCCGCATGGATCAACTTCCCAGGCATGCATCAACATCGGGATTTTGTGACGAGAGTGGCCCGTGGGACCAACTTCGCGCATGCAGATGATGTTGATCCATGCGGCGACAGGGGCGACAGCGACAGGGGCGGCGGCGGCGACAGGGACAGCGGCGGCGGCGACGGCGGCGGCGGCGACGACGGCGCCGATGCGCATCAGCCCTCGAGTTGCTCGGCCAGGGCCAGCCATTCCGACTCGGCGTCGTCCAGATCGCCCGTCACCGCCCGCAGTTCCCCGTCCAGCCGGGCGGCCGCCTCGTAGTCGCCGCCCACCGTCGCCAGCCTCGCATGCAGGTCGGACTGCTTGCGCCGCAACGATTCCATCCGGCGCTCCAGCCGCTGCAGGTCCTTGCGCAGCTGCCGGGCCCGCACCGCATCGAGCCGGGCCGCGGATCCGTCCGCGGCCTCGGGCCCGCCGGATGCCGCCCCGCTCGGCGCCGCCTGCGCCGCTCGCCGGTCGGACAGGTACTGCTCCACCCCGCCGGGCCGGTGCCGCAGCCGCCCGTCCCCCGGCATCGCCAGCACGGTGTCGGCGGGGACGATCTTGGGCACGAACGAAAGCGT